>JAYTUQ010000306.1:0-20427 GCA_043744455.1 Saprospiraceae bacterium
TAAACTTAGACCCCAATAGTTTTTTTCTGTCTCATTCTTTATTCAACAATTTTTAAACCATAGTAGTTTTATTCCTAATTTAACAAAGTCAAGTTAAAATACATATCTCGTTATGTAATATCCCAAAAAGAAAAATTAAAGAAAAACCAAAAAGCCGTCTACTTTTGTCCAAAGTTCATAACAAACGTACTATGACCAAAACGACGAAACAATCAAAAACAGATGTTATCATGGTAAAAGAAGCAGGTGGTTTCAAATTATTTGTTAAAAATACGCGCGAAAAAGCTTTCCAAGAAGGTGTGGCAGCTACTGAATCAAAACTTCTGGAAGCAAGGGCAGCGGAATTAGAAGCGAAAAAAGAAAAAAAAGAAACGGAATTGGAAGCGAAAAAAGCAAAAAAAGAAGCGGAACTAGAAGCAAAAAAAGCGAAAAAAGAGGCAGAATTAAAAATTGAAAAAGCTGTGTTGTAGAAAGGTTCAAATACTAGGCTATTTGAGCCTTTCACTTTTATTCTACTTTATATGAAGATTATCCATCTCATAATAGCATTTTCTTCGCTAATAACTAACCAAACTATGGCACAAGAAGTGCCGCGCACCCTCAATTTTACCAAAAATGACTACCACGCCCAAAACCAAAATTGGTCAATCACTCAATCTATTGATGGTGAAATGTTCTTCGGCAATGGCGATGGGCTTCTTCGTTTTGACGGTACAATGTGGTCAACATTGCCTTTACAGAATAAACAAATCATTCGTTCCGTTGCCGCAGATGGGCATGGGCGGATATACGCAGGTGGCTTTGCAGAGTTTGGTTTTTTTCAAAAAAATGCGTTTGGTAATCTTGAATATACCCCCCTCAGTAAAAATGTCAAATTTGAGAAAGTAAAACGGGAAGAAATTTGGCACATACTCGTTACGCCGAAAGCTGTCTATTTTCAATCATTTTCAACGATTTATAAATACGATTTTCACGACATAAATGTTTTAAGCCCACCTGGCAATATCATGTTTTTACATGAAGTCAATAATCGGCTCATTTTGCCTGTCATTTCAAAGGGGCTGTATGAATTGACGACAACAAATAGGTTTGAATTCATCGAAGGCAGCGATTTTTTAGATAAAAAGATAATTTCTACTATTCTGCCGTATGGCGATAACGGCTTTTTGATTGGCACGGCTCGTGATGGCGTTTTTGTTTTTGAAAACACCAAATTTAAGGCTTGGTCAAAGGTGGCACAAGGCTTATCTCGCAATTTTCAAATTAATAAGGGGCTGCGTTTTACCAACGGAAACTACGCTTTTGGGACAATTTTGAACGGCGTTTATTTGTTAAGGCCTGATGGTTCAATCCTTCGACACATAAATAAAGAGAACGGTTTACAGAACAATACAGTTCTTTCCATGCACGAAGACCACGCTCAAAACCTTTGGTTGGGGCTTGATAAAGGCATTGATTTGGTGGATTTGACCGCACCTTTAACGTTTTTTCAAGACCGCAGTGGTAAAATTGGGGCAGTGTATGCAGCCGCTATCTTCAACAGAAAAATGTTTGTTGGCACCAATCAAGGTTTGTTTTATAAAACTGATGGTTCGACCGAAAATTTCACTTTGCTGAATGGCACACAAGGACAAGTTTGGAATTTAAGACTAATTGATAATCAATTACTTATAGGGCATAACAGCGGTAGTTTTTTATTAAACAGAAATAATCAACTGTCAAAAATTTCAGATGTGACGGGCGGTTGGTATACTATAAAACACCCCTCCGTAAAAGATGTAATTTTGCAAGGCACTTATACAGGTATCGCTGTTTTTCAAAAAAACAAGGAAGGTGCATGGTTCGTTTTGAAAAAACTAAACAATTTTAGTGAGCCTATCAAGAAAATTGGCTTTGACACCGCAGGTAACTTGTGGGCAATTAATGCCTATCATCAGCTTTTTAAATTGAAAATTAATCAAAAATTTGAAAATACTGAGGGGGCTATGCCGATGAAAATTGGCAATGCCGTCAAATATGATTTTACTCGAATGGGTAACGATTTTTATATCAAAGCAGACGATACCTATTATTTATATGAAAACAACAAAGCAAATTTTAGTAAAATTGATAATAAAGGCTTTGAAAATTGTAAATTGTATGGTGGTATAGGCAACGATTTTATCAAAATTCATCCAGATTTTGTCGAAATACTGAGGGGGGGTGATACGTGTATTCGACTGCGCTTAAAACTTATTACGGACTATGAAACCGTTTTATCGCTCGACAATAACCGTTATCTCTTCGGTTTGGACGATGGTTACGCCATTTATAACAAAAATAACACGTTTATAAATACCAAATTTACGCCCAAACCCATTATCCGTTTATTTGCTAAAGATGGCGCTTCTTTTCATTTTTACCCTTCCGATTCCGCGCGTCCGTTGTTGCATCTTTCACCTGATTATCGCGCTTTGCGTATTGATGTGAGCCTGCCCTTTTTTACGGATGCGGCTCGATACAGCTATTTTTTGACAGACCATTCAACGGATTGGTCTGGGTGGGAATCGACAACAACGCATGAATTTGCCAATTTATCGGCAGGAAAACACGTTTTTCGCTTGAAAAACGACATCACTGGCGAAGAAACTGCCATTGAATTTGATATAAAACCACATTGGTATGAAACAATTTGGGCAAAAATGGGTTATTTTTTAGCCTTTCTCGGTTTGATTTTTTTCCTTCTAAAATTTCATAGAATTCAACTCGACAATCAACGACGACTCCTTGAAGCCGAAATGTTGCGTGAACTCGAACAACAACGCATCAAAGCGGACAATGAAAAATTGCACCTCGATATTATTAATAAAAGCCAAGAGTTGGCTAATTCGACGATGGGGATTATTAGAAAAAATGAAATTTTGATTGAAATAAAAGACGAACTTGAAGAGATAAAAGCCGAACACAACACCCATTTCCCAGAAAAACACTACACCAAATTGAAAAAAATGATAGAAAACAACCTATCAAGCGAAGAAAATTGGCGTATTTTTGAGGAAAACTTTAACCAAGTGCATGAGGATTTTTTGAAACGGTTAAAAACGGAATTTACCGATTTAACGCCCGGTGATTTAAAACTTGCCGCTTATTTGCGGATGAATTTGACCTCAAAAGAAATCAGTCCTTTGCTCTATATCTCTGTGCGCGGCGTTGAAAACAAACGTTATCGCTTGCGTAAAAAATTAGACCTACACGACAGCGATAATTTGACGGAGTTTATCCTCAAATACTGAGGGGGCTCACACGAATTTCACAGATTACACGAGTCATATTTGTATTTCAGTATTTAATTCGTGTAATCTGTGAAATTCGTGTGAGAAAAAATGTTTTAAAAATTTTGTTTTAAAACATAATAGTTTCATTTTTGAACTTTAATGTTTCAATAAAGTACATCAAAATGATTACAGACAATAAAATCGTCCTTTTTGAAAACAAGCACATACGTCAAATCTGGCATGATGACCAATGGTATTTTTCTGTCATTGATGTCATTGAAGTGTTAACTGATAGTGTAACGCCACGTAAGTATTGGAATACGCTCAAAAGTCGTGAACCTCAGTTGTCCTCAGTTTGTGGACAACTGAAAATGCCGTCTTCCGATGGTAAAAGTTACAAAACTGATGCTGCCAATACGCAAGGGCTTTTACGCATCATTATGTCTGTACCATCTCCAAAAGCCGAGCCGTTTAAACAATGGTTGGCGCAAATCGGACAGCAACATATTGAAGAAATTGAAAATCCAGAGCTTCTGACCGACCGACAAGCCGAAATTTACCGCGCAAAAGGTTATCCCGAAGAGTGGATTCAACGCCGTATGCAAAGCATCGAAACCCGCAAAGCTTTGACCGATGAATGGAAGTCGCGCGGCGTCACTGAAAACAAGGAATACGCGATTTTGACCGCCGAAATTGCCAAAGCGACTTTTGGCATTTCGCCTTCTGAACACGCCAATTTCAAAGGTTTGGAACGCCAAAACTTGCGCGACCACATGACGCCGCTTGAACTTGTTTTCACCGCATTGAGTGAGGAAATTACCCGCACCGTAACGGTTCGAGACGACGCTCAAGGTTTTAATGGCAATCGAAATGCTGCTATCGAAGGCGGCAATATCGCAGGTGAGGCACGGCGCAATGCCGAAAAAAGATTGGGACAAAAAGTGGTTTCAGAAGCTAACTATTTAGGATTGTTGAATGAAGCCAAAACGACAAAAGAGCTGCCAGACGGAGAAAATATTGATTCAGAATAAAAAACATAGCCTCGACATCCCTATTGCCACTGTGAGGTGGCTTCTTTTATGTTTAAAAACAATATTATTTTTAAAAAACTGATAATCAATTAATTACAAATGCTGTGTTTAGCCATAAAATAGGGAATAGTGTAGTAAAAAAGTGAATGGTGTAGTCATAGTGAGGTTAAAAATTAGTATTTATTTTGGTAAATACCTATCTTTGATTTATAAAATTCTGTTTTTGAATTGATTTACCAATAATCATTTTTAAAAATCAAATAATAACAAGAATGATATGATAATCTGAAACCAAACGCTATGACGATACCACGCATCTATATTTTTTCTTATTTATGGGTCATTATTTGTTTGGCATTGCCCTTTTTACTGAGGGGTCAAACGCCTACTGCCCCAACCAATGTCGTGGCAGTAGGCTACGACAGCCATGTGGAATTGACGTGGAAACCAGTTGCCAACGCCATCAATTATCAGGTTTGGCGTTCAACAAATGGGGGAACAACATTCGATTCGCTCAAAACTATGAATGATACGATGCTCATTGATTTTGTGCGATTATTGGGTACAAATTTCTCACTTATATATAAGGTGAAAACGGTTGCCGCAGCGGGTGTCCTCTCTAATTTTTCTGCACCCACATTGGGTCATGTGCATGTGATGCCCGATGATAGTTTGATGGAAATGGTGCAACGGTATTCGTTTCGGTATTTTCGTGAATTTCAACATCCCGTAGCTGGCATGGCAAGGGAACGCAATACGTCAAACGACATCGTCACGACGGGCGGTACTGGTTTTGGCGTCATGGCTTGGGTTGTAGCTGTTGAACGGGGTTGGGTGTTGCGTACTGAGGGAGTGGATTATATGCTTAAACTGTTGTCTTTTTTGCAAATAGCAGACCGTTTTGCAGGAGTTTTTCCGCATTGGATAAATGGTCAAACGGGTAAAGTGCATCCCTTTAGTCAATACGATAATGGTGGTGATTTGGTCGAAACTTCTTTTTTGATGCAAGGCTTATTGACCGCACGTCAATATTTTAATCGTACAACAGCTGAAGAAGTGACGATTCGACAAACCATAACAGAGCTTTGGCAAGGTGTAAATTGGCAATTTTATAGAAAAAACAATGAAAATGTGCTGTATTGGCACTACTCGCCTAACTACACTTGGCGTATCAATTTTCAATTACGCGGTTATTATGAGGCTTTGATTACCTATATTTTAGCTATTGCTTCGCCAACAAAAGGCGTTCCTGCAAGTCTGTATCATCAAGGTTGGGCGAGCAGTGGTAATTATCGAAATGGACAAACTTATTATGGTCATACACTGCAAGTTGGACCGTTGGCGGGTGGACCGTTGTTTTTTGCCCATTATTCTTATTTAGGATTTGACCCACGTCGCAAAAAAGATGCTTATGCCAATTATTGGCATCATAATGTTGCCCAAACCCTCATAAATTGGGAATATTGCAAAAACAATCCAACAAATAAAACGGGCTATTCAGCCGATAATTGGGGCTTGACGGCAAGCGATGACCCAAATGGTTATGCGGCACATGCGCCTTTTGAAGCGACAGATAATGGGACGATTTCACCGACGGCGGCATTGAGTTCAATGCCCTACTCGCCTACGCAAAGTATGGCGGCTTTGAAATATTTTTATCGCGCACAAGGCGCGCAGTTGTGGGGCAAATTTGGTTTTTATGATGCTTTTAATATCGGTCGAAATTGGTATGCCACCTCTTATTTAGCGATTGATCAAGGACCAATAATCGGCATGATAGAAAATCATCGGACGGGGCTTTTGTGGCGGCTTTTTATGTCAAATCCAGAAATTCAACCTGCTTTAGATGCCATTGGTTTTGTGCCTGATGCGACGGATGTCAAAAATGTTGCAGATACTGAGGGGGGTGATTTTAAGGTTTTTCCAAATCCAACTTCTGGTGATGTGCGCCTTGAATTTGACTTAAAAAAAGGAGAAAACCTATCGCTATCTCTTAATGATGCTTTGGGCAAAAAAATTATTCAAGTGTTTGATAATCATTTTTTTACAGAAGGCAAAAATCAAACAAATATACATATTTCGGACTTACCCAATGGTTTTTATACCCTTATACTGAGGGGGTCTGATTTTTTAAAAAAAGAGACTTTATTAATTGCCAAGTAGAACGGAACAAGTTCCGTTTTCATTTTTAACACAATAACGGAACAAGTTCCGTTTTTCCAAAACCATTATTTTATAACCAAACGTTTTTATCTGTTATGAAAAAAATTCTACTATCTCTCTCATTGCTGCTAATGGCAGTCGGCTTTATGAAAGCCCAAATCAACGAAACTTTTGAAAGTGGCGCGGCTACCCTCAATTGGGAGGCGTTGGACGGCACGTGGAGTGGCGTGGTGAATAACCCGGCACCCAATGCCATCAACAATTCATCAAAAGTTGGTCGGTACATTAAAAGAGACTCTTCGGCGTACAGTCTTTTTTGGGCTAAGTTTACGACACCGATTAACTTGACGACGAATAATCGTTTCAAAATCAATGTTTTATCAAAAAAAGCAGGAACTTTAATTTTCAAATTAGAAGGTCCAAAAGGTAACAAAGAGGTTCAAAAACAAATCGTTGTCACCAATGCCTGGCAGGAATACACCCTCGATTTTAAGAGTGCCAGTGCTATTGACTCCCTCAATCGCTTGATTCTGTTCTTCGATGCCGGTGTGGGCAACTCCAAATTGGATACTTTCTGGTTCGACAATCTTCAGCAACTACCTGCCGATGCTTGTTCTGGTGTTGCTGCCAATCCTCAAATTATTGACGATTTTGAATGTCAACGCAATGCCAATTATGTAAATGGTTGGGATTCATTGACGGTTGTCAATAACCCAAGCGCGACAGGCATCAATACTTCAGCAAAAGTTGGACGTTATGGCGACCCTCAAGGACCGGGTCAAGAATGGAATAACATCTTACACACAAACCTCAACGGGCTTGATTTGAAGACCTTCAGCTATTTTCGGATGAAAGTGTGGGCGACCAAAGCCGGAACTTTGCTCATAAAACTCGAAGATGGCGCACCTGCCGTCGAAGTACCCGTCGTAATAACGGCTGCTGACCTCAATAAATGGATTGAAGTTGGGGCAGATTTCAGCGCACAGGCTTTTAATCCTTTCAAAAAATTAGTCTTGTTTTTCAATGCGGGTGTTGCACCGACGAGTGCCGATGTTTACTACATTGACGATTTGCAATGGACGGAAAAACCTGCGCTCGAAGACTTTGAAACCACACCGAAAATGGTCTGGACGAGCACGACAGGCACATATGCCGCAGTGGCAAATCCCACAGTCAATGCCACAAACAACAGCCCAAATGTCGGGCGGTTTACACGCGGTGCAACAGCCATTTCCGTACTGACGGGTGCTTTGCCAACGGGTTTTAGAGTTGACGCTGCTTCGCCTCAAGTGAATTTGCAAATCCTTGCTCCTGCGGGTTCGGTTGGGCAAAAGGTTAAAATTCAATTAGTTAGCGCATTGCAAGGTAGTAAAGAAGCGGAAGCCACCATTGACTCTGCTGGAACGTGGACAAATTTGGGCTTCGATTTATCAGCTGCTGTTGGCTTAACCGATATCGGTTCAATCAATATTTTGTTCAACTCTGGAACGGCTGCAAGTGGTGCTATTTACCACTACGACAATCTTAAATTGGGTAAATTAACGCTCAATGCGTGTTTAACGGTTGTACCGAATCCAAGAATTTTAGATGACTACGAATGTCAGCGCAATGGCGTATATGGTGGTGGCAGTGACCGCTTAACGGTTATCGCAAACCCTCAACAAGGCACGTTGAACCCAACCGATAAAGTTGGACGTTATGCTGACCCTGCTGACGAATGGTCCGCCTTAAGCATCGTCAGTACAACAGCTTTGAATCTATCGAAATTCAACCAATTGAGCATGAAAGTCTTTGCACCACGGACAGGCATACCGATGTTGTTCAAGTTGGAAGGAGGTACCTCAGGCGCAAAAGAGATTTGGGATACTGTTAAAACGGCTAACACTTGGGTCACTTTTAATATTGATTTCAGTAGTGTAAAAGCCAATAATTATAAAAATATTGCCTTATTCTTTAATGGTAGCGTTGCCAATTCGGGCAATGATATCTATTTGATTGACGATATTCAATGGAAATCAGAGCCGATTACAGGTTGTGCTTTAGACTTTGAAAGCGCAGACAGAACGATTCCTTTCAAATATTTTGCAAATGATACACTTGAAGGCAAATTTGCACGCATCATAGCAAATCCGAAAAAAGCTACCATCAATACAAGTGCTAATGTATTGGAATTCAAGCGTTTACCTGGCGGTGCTGTATTTGCAGGTGGTTATTTCGACTTACCCGCACCGATGAAATGGACGACTAATTCTATTACAATTAAAGCGAAAGTGTTAATGGACCACATTGGCAATTTTGCTGCAAAATTGGAAGGTGCATCACCCGTCATCGAAATTGCAATTGCGAATACAAAAGTGAATGAATGGGAAGAAATTACCTTCAATTTTACGGGCAGAGGTACACCTATTATCACAGGGAAAGAAGGTTATACCCGCTTGACGATGTTTATTGACTTAACTCTGCCTGTTGCAGGTACTATCCAAACAAGCTATATTGATGACATCGTTATCGGCGAAGGTAATTGCGGCACAACAGGTATTTTTGAAAATAAGAAAGTTGAATCGCTAAAAGTCTATCCAAATCCTGCTTTTGACCAATTATATATTGACAATACTGAGGGGGTAAGTCGCCTTGAAGTGACCAATATGTTGGGTCAAAAAGTTAAAGTTGTAACACTCAAATCTGACAACTACACATTGTATATCAATGGTTTAGATAGAGGCATGTACCTTATTTCAGCCTATAATGACAAAGGTTTGGTTGCCAATAATAAATTTGTGAAAGAGTAGTAATTGTTTTTCATACGTCTATTGAGGGTTCTATCGGGCTGCCTTTTGGGGTGGCTCGACGACCCCTTAGTATTTTGACCAAAAAGTTCATTGATTTAATTTAACACATAGCCACATAGGACACATAGCTTTTTAGTTTCTTACAGGATGACAAAAATCTATGTGTTCTCTGTGGCTATGTGTTTTTATTTAAAAAACTTTTTTATTAGAATACTCCGTATTTTTTCATTTGAAAAAACTTTTTCAAATAGACCACTTATGATGTTTAAACAACGACTCTCAACCGTCCTTTTCCTAATAATTTTCTTGGGTTGTGACCAAAAACCCAAGGGTACAACTGTTCAAACCCAACCAAAAGACAATCCTAAATTTTCGCTCGATGAAGTAGAACGCCGAACCTTTCGATGGTTTTGGGATTTAATTGATAAAAACTATCAAGTCCCTGACCGTCATCCCCAACGTGATTTTTCAAGCGTTGCGGCAACGGGTTTTGGACTAACCGTGTACTGCGTCGGTGCAGAAAGGGGTTATGTCACACGTGCGCAAGCGGCAGATAGAGTCGTCAAAACTTTAAGAGCTTTGTGGGCAATGCCACAGGGCGATGCCAAGGCGGGCGTAAGTGGTTACAAAGGTTTTTATTACCATTTTCTTGACCATGAAAACGCATTGCGATTCAAAGAAGTCGAATTGTCCTCCATTGACACTGGCTTGCTCATGGCAGGTGTGTTGTCTGTTATGTCTTATTTTGATAAAGAAAATGACCCTATTGAAGGTGAAATCCATGAATTAACTGAAAAACTGTACAAACGTGTTGACTGGACTTTTTTCTTAAATGACAAAAATAACCTTTCGATGGGCTATCATCCCGAGCGTGGTTTTCTGAATGCAGAATGGATTGGCTACAATGAAGCGATGGTTCTACTCGTCATGGCAATGGGTTCTCCGACGCATCCAATACCCACCGATTGTTGGGAACGGTGGTGCGCACCTTACAAATGGGCAACCTATCAAGGACAACCGCACGTCAATTTTGAACCACTTTTTGGGCATCAATACAGCCATATGTACATTGATTTTAGAGGTATTAAAGACGACTATATGTCTAAAAAAGGCATTGATTATTTCGAAAATTCTCGCCGTGCCGCCATTGCTCAACGCAATTATGCCATTGAAAATCCAAATAAATATAAAAATTACAGTGCAAACGAATGGGGCTTGACGGCTTGCGATGGACCTCGAGACACGACTGTCAATATTAATGGTACAAAGCGTAAATTTTTCCAATATGGTGCACGTGGTGCCGCTTCTATTCGTGTTGTTGACGATGGTACGATTGCGCCTACTGCTGTCGGAGGCTCTATTCCTTTTGCGCCCGAAATCTGTATTCCTGCCCTTGAAAATATGTGGAACAAATACTATAACACGGCTTTAGTGACCGAATACGGCTTCAAAGACGCTTACAATACGACTTATACTTTTTATTCAAATAATAATTCAAACCCCCATATTAAGGAGAACGGTTGGATTGACCGCGATTACCTCGGCATTGACCAAGGACCGATTGTTATTCAGATTGAAAATCATCGTTCCGAACTTGTTTGGAAATTAATGAAAAAAAACCCTTACGTCATTGCTGGTTTAAAAAAAGCAGGATTTAAAGGGGGTTGGTTGGACAATAATAAGAAATAAAAATACGCACCTTTTGTTATTTTATCGTTCCTAACGGCGCATTTTGACAACAAATTGAAGCTAAAAATGCGCCGTTAGGTGCGTAACATTGGTAGCTTCAATCATATACTTCTTACCAATCGGGGCGTAGCCCCATGACTTAAATTATCATAAAAATATGAAAATCAAAGACTTAAACATACTCCTCTTACTCATAGCGAGTTCATTTTCACTTTTGGGGCAAACCCCAAAAGCTAAAAAACCGACCCCTCAGTATAAAGACCCCATTGACCGAAAAGTGGATTCTGTTTTAAACAAAATGAATCTCGAGGAGAAAATTGGACAACTTACACTTTTTACCTCCGATTGGGATGTAACGGGCCCGACGATTCGCAAAGGTTATGCGGACGATATTCGTTCAGGCAAATGCGGCAATATTTTTAATGCCCATACCGCCGATTATAACCGAAAATTGCAGGAAATAGCGATGAAAGAAACGCGTATGAAAATCCCTTTGCTTTTCGGTTACGATGTCATTCACGGCTACAAAACCATTTTCCCGATACCCCTGGGCGAGTCTGCCAGTTGGGACATGGCGGTAATTGAAAATTCGGCTCGTATTGCTGCCGCCGAAGCCGCCGCCGCTGGTTTGCATTGGACTTATGCACCCATGCTTGACATTGCGCGCGATCCGCGTTGGGGGCGTTGTACAGAGGGGGCAGGCGAGGATGTTTATCTCGGTTCAATGATTGGTGCGGCTCGAACGCGTGGTTTTCAAGGCAAAATAGGCTCAATTTCAAGCATTGCCGCTTGTGCAAAACACTTTGCCGCTTATGGCGCAGCACAAGCGGGGCGCGATTACAACACCGTCGATATGTCCGAAATTTCCCTTTGGGAAACCTATTTGCCTCCTTTTAAAGCCAGTTTAGACGCAGGGGCATTGACTTTTATGACTTCTTTTAACGACATTAACGGTGTTCCTTCTTCAGCAAATCGGCAACTTTTGACCGATATTTTAAAGAAAAAATGGGGTTTTAAAGGTTTTATCGTTACTGATTATACCTCCATAAACGAAATGGTCAATCATGGCAACGTCAAAGATGACAAAGACGCAGGAGAAAAATCCATCAATGCAGGGGTGGATATGGACATGCAAGGCGCGGTATTTTATACTTATTTACAAAAATCAATCGCCGAAGGAAAGGTCAATATTCAAACCGTCAATGATGCCGTTCGACGCATTTTAAGGGTCAAATTTCAACTCGGTTTGTTTGACGACCCTTATAAATTCAGCAATACCGAACGTGAAAAAAGCATCATTTTTTCAAAAGAAAATAGAGACGCTGCCCGTGATGCAGCCCGTAAAAGCATGGTTTTGTTAAAAAACAATACTTATACCCTACCCCTCAGTAAAAATATCAAAACAATCGCCGTTATCGGACCGCTTGCCGATTCCAAAATTGACCTCATTGGCTCATGGTCGGGCGCAGGCGATGGCAACGCTTGTGTCAGTCTTTTAGAAGGCATCAAAGCCGCCCTACCTTCCGCTAATATTTTATACGCCAAAGGCTGTGATTTAGAAAATAAATTTCCATCAATGAATCAACCTATGATGAGCACAGATGGTTTTGCAGAAGCTCTCAACATCGCCAATCAAGCTGAAGTGGTCGTCATTTCAGTGGGCGAGCGCGGTTGGATGACAGGCGAAGCCGCTTCTCGTGCTGATATTAGTTTGCCGGGCGTTCAAAAAGAGTTGGTTTTGGCACTCATCAAAACAGGAAAACCCGTTGTTGTTGTGTTGATGAATGGTCGCCCTTTGACATTTCCAGAAGTTGCTGATGCCGCACCTGCTATTTTAGAAACATGGTTTTCTGGCACAGAAGGCGGTCATGCCATTGCAGATGTCTTGTTTGGCGACTACAATCCTTCGGGTAAATTGACGATGACGTTTCCGCGTTCAGTTGGTCAAATTCCTCTGTATTATTGTCAAAAAAACACAGGTCGTCCTTTTGATGCTAATAATAAATACACATCAAAATACATGGACATGTCGAACACCCCTCAGTATCCGTTCGGTTTTGGCTTGAGTTACACCACTTTTTCCTACGAAAACCTTCAAGTTGATAAAAAAACATGGGGTTTTAAAGATAAAATCAATGTCTCAGTTACATTGAAAAATACTGGTAATCGAGACGGTGAAGAAGTCGCACAACTTTATGTCCGCGATTTAGTAGGCAGTTTGACAAGACCGTTGAAAGAACTAAAAGGCTTCAAAAAGGTGTTTTTGAAAAAAGGTGAATCGCAAGTTATCACCTTCACCTTAACGGCTGACGATGTCGCATTTTATCACCCCAATTTAGAGAAAAAAGCAGAAGCCGGTGACTTTGACATCATGGTAGGCGGCGCGTCTGATGATGTTAAAACGGTTCGGGTGACGTTGAAATGACCCCCTCAGTATTTTTAAAAAAAGTAAATAAATCCTGTAAATCTGTAAAATCCAGTAATCATGTCTAATATGAAACGAACCTACAAAATCGCTCTCTTTTGTTTCCTCATTTTAGGAAAAACAACAGCGCAAACCAATCCTTTTGAGAACGAAATCAAGGCTTTTGAAGCCAAAGATTCGATAAATAAGCCCATTGCAGGGCAAATATTGCTCTACGGCAGTTCCACCCTTCGCCTTTGGGACACCTACGAAGCCGATTTTAAGAATAAAAACCTAAAAGTCGTCAATCGTGGTTTTGGTGGTTCTCAGACGAGTGATGCCAACCTGTTTTTTGACCGCGTCGTTGTGCCACAACAGCCCAAATACATCTTTTTTTATGAAGGCGACAACGACATCAATGCAGGAAAGTCGGTTGACTCAACTTTCATGGCGTACCAAACTTTTGTAAAAAAGGTAAAAACCCAATCGCCCAAGACCCGCATCGTCTTTTTTGCCATCAAACCCAGTCCGTCAAGGATTAAGCATTTTGACAAACAAAAAGAATTTAATAAGCGGCTTTGGCAATGGGTACAAACAGAAAAAGGCTTGTATTTTATTGATACATTCACAAGGATATTCGACAAAGAAGGCAAGCCCGATGCCAAACTTTTTAAAGCAGATATGTTGCATATGAACGCTGATGGCTATGCGATTTGGACAATACAAGTGCAGAAATTTTTGAATAAGCAGGAAAAATGACCCCCTCAGTATTTAAGTGTGTGGTGTTTAGTAACTGAGCGTTTAGAATCGGCTTTAGCGTTGAAAATCAATTGCTTCTGTAATATCTAAACACCCAAAACAATAAACTAAATACTTAAAAGTCAGTGAAAGGGTTAGCGTCTAAGAGATATCTCTGTTCCATTCGTTGCGCCAACTTTTGGTTAAAGAATCAATTTCATCATTCGTCATATCAAGTTTTAAGGCACCACGCAATTTGGTAATATCTGTGGTTTGAAAAGGATACAAAAAGTCAGATTCGTAAGCCTCTTCAATATCGTGATACATTTTTTCAGCAGATTCATTAGATAATTTGCCGCGTAATGTTCTTAAATCAATCTTTTTACGCGGATGTACAAAATCAGATTCATCCCGTTTTGATTGGACTTCCTCCTCTGGTCGTTCAATCTTTTCTGGAGAAAGACAAGACGATTGAGTAACCTCTTCTGCAACAGAAAGGTCTTTGACAATTTCGCTATATACTGTTTTAGCTACTTGCAAAACAGTGACTTCGACCTCTGTATTATCGAAATCCAAAGGCAAATCAATGATAAGCTGCCCATTTTTAACCGTAGATTTCACTTTATAAGCATCCATTTGAATCAAATTTTTAACAAAATTAAGCCTTTTTATCTAAAAACGCATCCCCTCAGTATCTTTATTTCTTAAACTAAACTTCACTGAATTATGAAAAAAATAATACTCGCTCAACTCCTACTCTTATGCAGTTTTGTCGCTTTTGGGCAAACGATGACTGTGCAAGGTAAAGTGTCTGACGCCAAAACCAATGAAACGCTCGTCGGTGCGAGTGTGGTTGTCAAAGGCACGACAAACGGCACTTTGACCAATCTTGACGGCAATTTTACGCTAGATAAAGTGCCACCAAATGCCATTTTGACCTTTTCTTATGTTGGTTATATCTCCCAAGATGTGGCTGTTAGCAGTGAAAAAAACATCAATATTCTCCTTGAAGAAGAGACTTCTGTATTGAGAGAACTTGTCGTTGTCGGTTATGGTACGCAAAAGAAAAGCGACGTGACGGGTGCTGTTGGTTCTGTCAAAGGCAAGGATCTGACGTCTATAGCGACCCCCTCAGTAGCACAGGCTTTGCAAGGCAAAATTGCGGGTGTTTTGGTGACGCCTTCGTCGGGTTCGCCTGGTGCAGAAGCGGTCATCCGTGTTCGTGGGACGGGTACTTTGAACAATTCTAACCCTTTTTACGTCATTGACGGCTTGTTGAGTGACGATATTTCCTTTGTCAATCCAAATGATGTCGAGTCCGTTGAGGTATTGAAAGACGCTTCGGCAACGGCAATTTATGGCTCACGGGGTGCAAATGGTGTTATCATTGTCACCACAAAAAAGGGGAAGTCTGGCAAGCCCATTATCAGTTTAGCCTCCTATTATGGCTCGCAGGATTTGGTCAAACGTATTCCTTTAGCGAATGCAACAGAATACGCAACTCTTAGAAATCAAGCCGCTAAAAACGCAGGTTCGGCGACTCTACCCTACCCTAATCCCTCAGCATTCGGCGAAGGAACGGACTGGCAAAATGAAATTTTCAGAACTGCACCTATGCAAAACGTCAATCTTTCAGCACGTGGCGGCAACGATTTGATGACTTATAGCATCAGCGGCGACTACTTCAAACAAGAAGGCATATTGCAAAATGGCGACTATGAAAGGCTTTCTTTGCGCATCAATAATGAATATAAATTGAATAAATTTATCAGAATTGGGCATAATTTGTCGCTTATCAATACAAAAAGCAACTATGCACCGGGTACGATTTACAACGCTTACTATGCACCACCGACTGTTGCGCCGATAGATTCCGCTGGCAAATTTGGCAATACAACTTCCGACGGTTCAGTGGGCAATCCCGTAGCGCAACGTTATTATGAGCGTTATAATGACGGCAGCGGCTTCCGAACGGTAGGTAATGCTTATATTGATATCAATCTGTTCAAAGGTTTCACCTATCGTTCAAATTTTGGTTTGGACTTATCTAACAACGAAGCGAAGCGGTTTGTGCCTGTTTTCAGAGTGACTGATATTCAGAAAAATGACATCAACTCCCTCAGTGCCTCGCGCAGTAAAGGCATCAATAAGTTGTGGGAAAACACGGCAACTTATGACAATACTTTCCGCAAACACCACATCAACCTTTTAGCGGGTGTGACGGCGCAAATCAATGATGACTGGTTTCTGGGCGGTTCTGCTACGAATTTGCCAGGCGATGTGAACAATATTGCAGGAAATATTGAAGATTTGCTCTATTTACGTGCAGGAACGGCAGGTTTTACCATCACTGAAAGCAGCAATGGTTGGCGGATGTTTTCGTCGTTGTTCCGTACAAACTACTCTTTTGCTGATAAATATCTTTTGACAGCATCTTTAAGAATTGACAAATCTTCTAAATTTGGTAAAAACAAACGGACGGGCAGTTTCCCCTCTATCGGCTTAGGTTGGCGCATAAAAGAAGAGGACTTTTTGAAAAATGTGGATTGGTTGAGTGCCTTCAAATTGCGTGGCAGTTGGGGCATTATTGGCAACGAAAAGATTGACCAAAACTCAAAAAGTCCGCCTGTAACGGACAAACTTGACGCAATTTTTGGCGCAAGCGAAAAGTTTTTCCCAGGCGCAACCATAACGCGTTTGGCAAATCCGAACCTACATTGGGAGGAAACAAAGCAATTAGACATCGGTTTTGAAGCAGGTTTTTTGAATAATCGCTTGACGACAGAGATAGATTGGTACAAACGGACGACTTATGATATTTTATCCGCTTTGCCCATTCCTGGGTTTATCGGTGCCTCGGAACCGCCTGTGGTCAATTCTGCCTCTGTTTTCAATCGTGGTTTTGACATCAATTTGGGCTGGCGCGACCGCATCAAAGGCGGTTTGGGCTACAATTTTAACGTCATTGTCTCCACTGTTCACAACGAAGTGATTGACTTGGGTGAAGGTAAAAATGAGATTTTTAGTGGTGGCGTGGGCGAAGGTGGCAAATTGGGTACCCGCACCGTAGACAGTTTACCGATTGGTGCTTTCTATGGCTACAAGGTGGTAGGTATTTATCAAAATGCAGAGGATTTGGCAAAATACCCTAAACGTACTGGCGAAACACCAGGCAAAGATGTTTTCGCAGGTGATTTGCGCTATGCCGACTTGAATGGCGATGGTGTCATTACCGACAAAGACCGCACCTATTTGGGCAGTCCCATACCGACTTTAACTTATACTTTTAATATCGGTGCTGACTATAAAGGCGTTGATTTTTCGATACAAATCAGCGGCATAACGGGCAATAAAGTGCTGAATGCCAAACGTTTAGCGCGTTTTTCGACAGGTAATTTTGAAAAAACTTTCCTCAATGGTTGGAATGGTGTAGGCACAAGCAACTTCGAACCGCGTGTGACAATTGGTGGACGTAATTACGAAGTATCTGACCGTTTCATTGAAGATGGTGCTTTTACTTCTATTCGCAACGTACAAATCGGCTATACCCTTCCTCTCAGTATAAGTCGTAAAATAAAGATGTCCAATTTCCGCATTTACATTGCCGCAACGAATTTGAAAATGTGGACAAAATACACAGGTTATACGCCTGAAGTCGTTAACGGCGACGACTCTTTTTCCGTAGGTATAGACAGAGGCGTTTATCCTGTTGCTAAAACCGTTATGGTCGGGGTGAATGTTGGTTTTTAATTAATTATACCTTTCCAAAAGTTTTAAACTTTTGGAAAGTTGTGATAAAATAGATGATGCCCACCCCCTCAGTAAAAAATCATTTTTCAAGATAAAAAACAATTAAAAAATGAAAAAGATAAAATTCATATTGCCGCTTTTACTACTCATCGCCAGTAGTTGTAAAGACAGTTTTTTTGAGGTTACACCACGCGGACAATTGACCGCAGAAAACTTTTTTCAAACCGAAGAACATGCCCTTTTAGCAACCAATGCCGTCTATAATGTGTTGCGAAATTGGGAAATTCACGTTTTTGCTTTTATTGGTTGCACCGATATTATCAGCGATGATGCCGACAAAGGCAGCGAGCCAAACGATGCGGCTTTCCTTTTGGACGTTGACAACTTCTTGTTAGATGCCAGCAATGTCGCCCCTGTTACCTTGTGGAATGGCTATTATAGAGCCATTTTTAGGGCAAATATCGCCATTGAACGCATTCCAGAAATCAAAATGAATGTGGCTTTACAAAACCGTTTGATAGCAGAATGTAAGTTTTTGCGCGCCTACTTTTACTTCAATTTGGTGCGTTGGTATGGTGATTTGCCCCTTGTCACTAAGCAATTGACGCAAAACGAATTTAAGCAAAAGCGCAACAAAACAACCGAAGTTTATGCCCAAATCATCACCGATTTGAAGGCAGCAATTGATGTTTTGCCTGAAAAATCGAAATACTCACCCGATGACATAGGGCGTGCAACCAAAGGTGCTGCAAAAGGCTTGTTGGCAAAAGTTTATTTGACGACAAAAGATTACGTCAATGCCGAAAAATACGCCCTCGAAGTCATCAACTCAAATGAATACAGTTTACTACCCGATTACGCTAAAATCTTTACGCAAGAAGGTGAAAATTCGTCGGAATCCGTTTTCGAAGTCGGTTCAACTGTTTCTACGGAACGTTATGACGGAGGTTCGCAATACAACGAAGTGCAAGGTGTACGTGGCGACCCAAATCTCGGTTGGGGGTTCAATCGTCCGTCCGACAGTTTTGTTTTAGAATTTGAACCCGGTGACCCCCGACGTGAAGCCTCAATTTTGTACGAAGGGGAAGTATTGCCCGATGGTTCAGCCATTATTGCAAAAAATCCACGTATTTTTAATGCCCGTTTTAATCAAAAGGCTTGGGTTCCAACGCATCCGGGCGGCAATGGCTCAGGTCCTGGCAATATCCGTTTGTTACGTTATGCCGATGTCGTTTTGATTGCCGCAGAAGCTGAAAATGAAAATGGCAAAACAGCAATGGCTTTGACGCACCTCAATTTAATTAGAAAACGGGCACGTGGCACAAGTACCATCATTCTTCCTGATGTTGTCGAAACGGATAAAATGAAGTTGCGCGACAAAATTTGGCATGAACGCCGCGTCGAATTGGGGTTGGAACAACAGCGTTGGTTCGACCTTCTCCGCACAGGTCAAGCCGAAGCCGCCATGATCAAAAATGGTAAAAATTTCAAAAAAAACAAGCATGAATTACTTCCGATTCCTCAAGCAGAAATAGATTTAAGTGCAGGTATTTTGACGCAAAATCCGGGATATTAAAGCATTTTACAAAGGGTTTTGAATGCAAAATGAAAAAATACCCCCCTCAGTATTTTATGTATTTTGGGCACAATTGGGTTTTGAAATCGTCAGGAATTCAAAACCCAATTGTGCCCAAAATACATAAAATACTGAGGGGGGTATCGATGTCTAAAAAAGGAAAGATTTTTAGTTTGAATAACAGCGATTTGCCGAAAACGGTTGCTTTTAAGGTTAAAACTTATCAATTGGAGTATTTTATTATTTCAGTGTGAAAAATAGTAACTTTGTAAAAAATAAATAAAATGGTAAAAGATACTGATTTGTTAAAACGCATTACCATTGATGCTGAAATCTGCCACGGCAAACCAACCATCAGAGGCTCACGTATTATGGTTAAAACGATACTTGAATTACTTGCTGCGGGTATGACGAACCAAGAAATTCTTGATGATTACCCAAAATTAGAGCTTGAAGATATTTCAGCATGTCTTACTTTAGCAACTCGATTAGTTGATTTCCGTTCGATAAATCTTCAGGCAGCATGAAATTTGTTATTGATGAACAATTGCCTCAAAGATTAGCTGCATGGTTAAAGACAAAAGGTTTTGATGCTGTTCATGCCAATGATGTACCACATACAGCAGGCAAATTAACAGATATTGCTATTTGCAAGTTCGCTGATGAACATAATCTTATTGTCATTACAAAAGACGAAGACTTCTGGCAACGGTATCTGTTGATGAAAGAACCCCAAAAACTTATCTACATTACAACAGGAAACATTAAAAACACTGATTTAATTCGGCTTTTTGATTTAAACATCCAATTACTTTTAACACATATTGAGAGCCATAATGTTATTGAAATTAACCAAAATGGTCTTTTTATTCATTTTTAATGCCATATATCAAGTAACTAAACGACTATGGACTGAAAGTCCATAGGTTTGACACGCGAATGAAATTCGCAGTTTCGGTTAGAAACCGACTGAAAGAACCCAACTTTAAGTTGAGTTTATTCAAGAATAAAATTCTCATCCCCGTTTGGATGG
>JAYTUQ010000307.1:0-5222 GCA_043744455.1 Saprospiraceae bacterium
TTTTGCTGTTACCTTTTACTTATATATCTTTATTGGGCAGCGGTTGTGGGCTGGACGTTAAAACGTCCAGCCCTGCGGCAAGCCCTGATCGTTGTACGTCACCCTAAAACGAAATCCTGCAAACATTTAAACATTCATGACTTTGCCGACACGACCCCACGCTATTTTTAGCACATTGCAAGGCACACAAAACCTCGACACAAAGCCAACCTTGCAAAGAGCTAAAAATGCCAACGCACAACCCACCCACCCCGGCTGACGAATATCTATCATCATTGGTCCGACACTTCAGCAATATAACTTTACTGAGCACCCATGCCCACCCACCACCCAAAGACCAACAGCTATCAACAACTTGTTGAAAACTTCAGCAACAAATCTTTGCTCAACAGGACGACAATTTATAAATTTGACAAATTATGTCAAAATACAATCGTTCAAAATGGATAGCTTAGGCGACACAATACGGAAACTTAGAGAAGAAAAGGAACTGCCCTTGCGAACAGTGGCTGCTTTCCTTGACATAGACCAAGCGATTCTTAGTAAAGTTGAAAGAGGACAACGCAAGCCGACAAGAGAACAAGTAGTGAAGCTTGCGGAGTATTTTAAAGTAAAAGAAAATGATTTGTTGGTAGCCTGGCTTTCTGACAAATTGGTTTATGAGGTGGAGGACGAAGACATGGCTTTGAAAGCCCTGCAGGTTGCAGAAGAAAGAGTAAAGTATATTACGAAAAACAAAAAGAAATAATGAACGAAGCAAACGAAATAGCAGAAGTTGAACAACAAGTTGAAACACTTGAAACGGAAGTAAAGAAATTTGCTAACGGACTTCCTTATTGGGCAAAATTTCTTGCAGAAAAAATTTTGTCGGGCAATGTTGTTTCTGATAATGACATCGATACTTCATACTCTTATTTATTGGAACAATTAAAACTCAAAGAAGAAACGGAAAAACCCGAAATTTCCATTGACTACAATGCCTCAAATGCAGGGAACTACAAATCTGATTTACTTCTAACAAAACTTGAAAACGTTGAAGGCGTAAATGCTTTGACCGAAAATCAAACAATTGAATTTTGTCAAAACTTGACTATAGTTTACGGTGCAAATGGTTCAGGAAAATCAGGCTATATAAGACTTTTGAAAAATGTTTTTTATTCAAAAGCACCTGAAACCATTTTGTCTAATATTCATATTGAAAATGGACACAAAGCCGTTAATGCAAAATTCACTTTCCTATCAAACAACACTGAAACAACTTTGGAATTCGCAGACAGAGACAATGCAGAGTTTGAGCAGTTTGCAGTATTTGACGGAAAAAGTGTTTTAAGCCATCTTGAAAACAAAAACGAATTTGAATTCAGACCAGCGGGATTAAGTTTTTTTGCCGATTACACAAATGCTATCATTCGTGTAGAACAAAGACTAAATGCTGATATTCAAACAAAACAATCAGGGTACACAGCAAACGATTTATCTGCTTTGTTTGACGGCAATTCGGAAATCAAAACAATTATTCAAAATCTGAAAGCAGAAACAAAAATTGATGACTTAAAAAAATATACGCCTTTGTCTGATGAAGATAAAAGCCAAAAAGAAACAATACAGAAGCAATATGACGAACTTCTTTTAGCTTCAAAAGGAAAAGAGAAAGAAATAAAAAGCCTTGAAGGCATTAAAAGTTTGTTAGCTCAAAACAAACAGGCGATTGAAAAACTCAATCAGTATTTTGCAACAAAAGTAATAGCGAAAGTAACAATTGCAATTACCGATTGTGTAGCAAAAGTAGCCACAGCAAAAGCCGAAGGCATTGAAAATTTCAAAACCGATAAAATTCAAGGAATAGGAACAGAGGAATGGAAAAATTTTATCGTAGCTGCTGAAACATTTGCTAAAACGCAGAAAGAAGAAAATGCAATTTATCCTGAAAACGGTGATAACTGTTTGCTTTGCCATCAGCCAATTTCAGATGAAGCACAAAAACTTGTTTTAAATTATTGGACTTTCATAAAAAGTGTTGCAGAGCAAAACGCAAAGCAGGCACAAGAAAAACTTGATAAAGCAAAACAAAACTATGAGAATTTAAACTTTGATTTGTTTCCACAAGATAATACGCTTACTGTTTGGCTCTCTGAAAAATATTCCAATGAATTAGAAGCATTAAAGCAAAAACTTTCAGAACAAAAAACACTTGCCCAAAACATCGTTTCCGACATTGAAAGCAAAATAGTAATCGAGAGAGCAGAAATCAAAATTAACGTTGAACAGCACACAACCATAGAAACAGCTATTGATGCTTCTATCAAATTGCTAAAAGAAGATGAGCAAAGTAAAGAATTAGATAAATTACTAAACTCTAAGACTCTTTTAGAACACAAGGAAAAATTCAATACGCATTTTTCAAAGTTTGAAACTTATGTTAATAATCAGGTTTGGCTCAAAAAAGCAAATAAAGCCGATTACGCAAAGCGTAAAATTACCGACACAGAAAAAGCCCGGTCAAACAAATATTTCAACCAAAAATACATTGACACTTTTAACGATGAATGTAAAAAGCTAAACGGAAATTTTGGAATTGACATCAATCACACAGGTTCGGCAGGAAAATCATACAGACAACTGAAATTAAAAGGAAGAAACCCAAATGCTGTTTTGAGCGAAGGCGAACAAAAAGTTATTGCCATTGCAGATTTTCTTTCAGAAATGCAATTATCGGAAGTGAACAGAGGAATTATTTTTGACGACCCTGTTACTTCGTTAGACGAAAAGAGAAAAAGTGAAATTGCTGAACGGCTTGTAAAAGAAGCATTGCTAAAACAGGTCATCATTTTTACACATGATTTAGTTTTTGTTTCTTCCTTAATTGGACATTGCAAAGGAAACAATACAGGCAATGACTGCCATTGGATTGAAAATGTTGATGGAAGCCAGCCGGGAACAATTTGGTTACGAAATACGCCATCGTTTGAAAAAGATTATAAAACTTCCGGAAAAGCACAGGGATATTATGATGAAGCCAAAAAATTAGCACCGGAACAAAGAGAAAATAAAATGAAAAACGGCTTTGCCGCTTTAAGAACAAGCTATGAAACGCAAGTTGTATTTGGATTGTTCAAAGGAGTTGTTCAACGGTTTGAGGAAAGAGTTAGTGTTGATAGTTTGAAAACCGTTTTTTTTACAACAGAAATAAGAGATGAAATATTAGATAGCTTTTATCAATGCTGCCGCTATATGGAGGGACACTCTCATAGTGATAAATATGCGTATAAGAAACCTGAATTGGATAATCTAAACGAAGAAATCCAACGCTTCAACGCAATTAAAAAGAAGATTGCTGATTTAAAAGAAATTAAAAACGAACAGAAAAATTAACGATGCCAACACTCCAATTTAAAGGAAAAACATTTGTACAAAATCATCACTTAGCCGTGAAGTACCATCAGCTTGTGCCAAAGAAGGAATTAAGTTTAACTGATAAAATTTCTTTACACGATAACCTGATAATACAAGGCGATAACCTGAAAGCATTAAAAGCATTGTTACCTACTTATGCAGGAAAAATAAAGTGTATCTACATTGACCCACCTTATAATACAGGAAATGAAAATTGGGTTTATAATGACAATGTAAACAGTCCAATGATAAAGGACTGGTTAGGCAAAGTGGTTGACAAAGAAGATATGACAAGGCATGATAAATGGCTTTGTATGATAATGCCGAGAGTGAAATTGTTGAGAGAGTTGTTAAGTGAAGATGGCGCAATATTTATTTCAATTGACGATAATGAACAACATAATTTACGGGTTTTATTAGATGAAATTTTTGGGGCAGAAAATTTTTTGGCAAATATTTGTTGGCAAAAGAAACAATCACCTCAAAATGATGCTGCTAATTTTTCTGATATGCATGACTTCATTATCTCGTATGCTAAAAATAGGAGACTAACTACATCTGAAAAGGATGGCTGGATAAGAAACCTCATTCCGAAAAACGAAAAACAAATTGCCAGATATAAAAATCCAGATAATGATTATAGAGGCGACTGGGCCTCGGGTGACTTAACAAGTAACAAAACAAGATTTGAGCGCCCAAATTTATATTACGCCATAATTAATCCTAATACCAATGAAGAAGTTTGGCCTTCCGAAAGTACAGTTTGGCGGTATGAAAGAAATTATATGAATGAACTGCTAAAAGATGATAGATTATTTTGGGGATTAAAGGGGACCAATTTTCCTAGATTCAAAAACTTTGTGACAGAAGTACAAGAAGGAGTAGTTCCTACGACATGGTGGGATAGGGAATTTGCCGGAGATAATCAAGAAGCAAGAAGAGAGTTTCGAAGCATATTTAATGAAGCGGAAGATGATTTTGCAACACCCAAACCGACATCACTTTTAACCAAGATTCTTCAAATTGCAACAAATCAGGACTCATTAATTCTCGACAGCTTCGCAGGTTCAGGTACAACTGCTCATGCAGTTTTAGAACTTAATAAAGAAGACGGCGGCAACCGAAAATTTATTTTAGTAGAACAGGAAGATTACGCCAACACTATTACAGCCGAAAGAGTAAGGCGGGTTATCAAAGGAGTGAAAACTGCTAAAAACGAAAACCTAAAAAATGGCTTAGGCGGCACATTCAGTTATTTTGAATTAGGTCCAACCATTGAAATGGAAAGCATACTGCAAGGTAAAAACCTGCCAAGCTATGAAGAGTTTGCCCGTTACATATTTTATACTGCCACCGGCGAAGAGGCCCCTCTTAATCTCCCCAAAGAGGAGAAACAAAACCCCGATATTCCACGCTACATTGGGCAAACCAAAAATTATGAGTTGTACATGATGTATAAGCCCGATGTGGAATGGCTGAAACGCAATGCACTTACATTGGATGGCGTACGTGCTATGCCTAAATTCAATGGAAAACAACGTTTGGTTTTTGCACCGGCAAAGTATGTTGACGATTACACCTGTCTCGAAAACAGGATTGACTTTTGCCAGTTGCCGTATGAAATTTACAGGATTAACAAATAATAAAATGAGCCAAACAGATTCATACTCATCCATATTACAAGATTTCGCAACTCCATTATTAAATGGACATGAAAGCCAGAAAGATTTTAAAGAAAAATTAGCTTATGCAGAATTAATCTGGAACTATTGCATTGTAGAAGAACTTCAGTTAAAAAAAATATTTGAAGAACTGGACACAGTGCTTAG
>JAYTUQ010000308.1:0-1350 GCA_043744455.1 Saprospiraceae bacterium
GGCTTTATGCAGGTGCGGCAATAGTATTACGTCCGCCTGGACAAGCCGAAGTTGATTTTTGTTTAATTGCTCAAGATAAAATCTTTTGCTGAATAAAGAATGTCCAGCCCCAACGAAAGATGAATTAAGATTTGCTGCTCATTGCTTCAACGTCCCGCCGCACTTGCATAAAGCCGCCTGTTACCTGCCGTTTTACTTCTCATTATTGAGGAATGATCGAATAGTTTTAATCAAGAAGTCATTGCTTAAAAACAGAAAGGATGTGTGTGTACCGTTTGGGGCTTCAACAATAATTACATCTCGTAGTTCTTTCTCAATGCGTTTTTTATTCGCTGATCGCCAAGGAGACACAATTTCGTTTTCGATACTGTCATAGAGTTTTAGTGTCGATGGTTTGTTATCAGCAGGATGAAAAAAAGGTTTCGTATAAATGACCAGGCAGGGCGATTGAACTTTCTCATAATATCTCCGATAATTCATTGCTTCACTGAGGATTGATTTAAAAACATGATCATTCGGAATAGTTTGAATCCTGTTATCAGTAGTAAGCTGAAGAGAGGCCATTAAATTGGCTTCAAGAGCATCGTTCCATTTGATATCACCAAACCAAAAATGATGATACCACTCTCTGTAATTGTCCAACGAGTTCATAACAGAACTGTCTGGCAGATATGGTTTAGGAATGTTGCTAACTAGTTTCCTAAATCCTCCATCAGACAAATCGTATCCAGCTTCAAAGTAAATCAACTTCCCAACTCTATCTGGATAAAGAGAAGCAAATTCTGTTATCTCATTACCACCCATTGACCATCCCAGCAAATTGGCGTTATCAATTGTGAGAGAATCAAGTAATAATTTCAAGTCAGAAACAAGGGTTGGGTTATCGTATTTATCCTCTTTGGCTATAGATTTGCAATGACTTCTTCTTGAATATCCGATAACCCGAAAATGAGGCGACAAACCTTCTGCAAGGTTTTCAAAAAGGAATGGGGTGTCACCTAAGCCGGCGATCAATACAAGAACCTGTCCCTTTCCGCCCCAGTCAACATAGTGAAGTTTTACGTTGTCCGATTCAACATAGCCTTCTGTGTATTTTTTTTCTGTTAGCATAGATGATGTCGGTTCTGAATTTTTGCAAGCAGTCGTTAGGAGCAAAAGTATTAGAAGTATGAGAGTTATTGGTCTGATTTCAATATCCATATTTGTTCATTGTATGTCGTGATAGGGTTTGTCACGGTTAAAAATGGAAGGTAACAGTTCAATTTTACGAATGTTCAAAAATACATTGAAATATTTTAATTTTCAATATATTTTACTGCATAATAACAAAATATAATATACTTTAAACAA
>JAYTUQ010000309.1:0-56191 GCA_043744455.1 Saprospiraceae bacterium
ATGACGAGTTGAGATGGCTAATCTCCTCGTCATTTTTAGTAATACCTCATCTTCTTATCTATTTTTGCGCCCAATGAAATTTTCAAACGTCATAGGACAGGAAACGTCCAAAAAACTGTTGCGTGGCATGGCTGAAAGTGGTCGGATGCCGCATGCTTTGTTGATGCTGAATCAGCCCGGGTCAGGCGGATTGCCTTTGGCAATGGCTTACGCACAATATATATTATGTCCGCAAAAAACGGCAGACAGAGAAGCCTGCGGGAAGTGTGCGAGCTGCATCAAAGCCGAAAAAATGATTCATCCAGATATTCATTTTTCCTATCCAACGGTCGGCTCAAAGACGATTGCGACGCATGTTTTGAAAGAATGGCGTTTGGCAGTAGCTGATAATGCCTACATGAATGTGAACCAATGGCTTGAAAAATTGGGCGCAGAAAACAAACAAGGTAACATTCCAGTAGCAGAAACCGTTGAAATCGTTAAGAAATTGAGCCTTAAAACGTTTGAGGCTTCTCATAAGATTCTCATTATGTGGTTGCCAGAATATTTGGGTAAAGAAGGCAATCGGCTCTTAAAAATGATAGAAGAACCGCCAGATGATACGCTTTTTCTATTGGTTGCTGAAAATCAAGACTTGATTTTGAATACCATTTTGAGCCGTTGTCAATTGGTTAAATTGTCACCTTTGACAGATGCGGAGGTTCAAGAGGGCTTGATACTGAGGGGGGTAACACGCGGCGATGCGGAAGCGATTGCCCACCTTTCAGAAGGCGATTTTAATGCGGCAATGACTTTGTCGAAGGAAACAGAAAACGACAATGCCAACGCCTTTTTGGACTGGATGCGGACGTGTTTTAAAGGAAATGGTGTGGAAATGGTGGCTTGGGTTGACCGTTTTGCAGGTGTGGGTCGCGAAAAACAAAAGCTGTTTTTGCGTTATGGTTTACATTTTCTAAGAGAATTGACTGTTTTGATATTGACAGGCAATGAAAACCTAAGACTTCGAGGTAATGAGTTGGAAACGGCAAAGCGGATGAAAAACGTTGTGAAATTCAGCCACATCGAACCGATGATGACGCTTTTCGATGAATCGGTCATGCACATTGAGCGCAATGCCAATCCGAAAGTGTTGTTTTTAGATGCCTCGATACGGATGCATAAGATTTTGAAAGATTAGGGATATTTGACAATTCGTTTAAAAGTCCTATTTTTGCTAAAAAATAATATTATGACAGCTTTCCAAGTTCAACACAATGCCGAATCCGTGCAAGTGACTTTCGATAAAAAATATTTTAGTGCTGATGAATTACTAAAATTACTCAACTTTTTACGCGTTGAATTTCTTGCTAAAAAAATAAATTTTGGCGAAGATATTGAGGCGTTAGGTAAAGAAATCAAAGAAGATTGGTGGTTAAAAAACAAGCATCGTTTTATAAAAGAATAATTTTCAACGGTTTATGAAGCAGGTTGTTTTGGATACGAATCTTCTTTTCTCAGCTTTGCGTTCACGCAATACTGCTTTTCGGGAAACCCCTGTTTTCCGATGAATTCATTTTTTATTCGTCAAAATAAATGTAAGGCTTTTTTACTGAGGGGTAGTTACTACTTCATTTAATGTAAGAATCTAATATTTTCTTCAAATAACCATTTTCTTCACGGAATTGGGATATTACTACCATCCTATGAACTGACAATTCGTTCCTATAAGTACTTAGAAGATAAATGCCAAGAGTATCCAAAAAAAATGTATTTTTACGCCCAGTTTTTTTTAATTTTTTTAGAATAAGAACATTGATTGCCTTATAATCGTATGAAAAGAGGTGGCTAAAAGTAATGGAAAACCTATTATTACCACATTACATTTTCAATTGAAAAATACTGAGGGGTTTAAATGCCAATATATATTCATTTTTAATCAAGAAGTCGAAAGACTGAACTAATATAAAAAGCACATTATGGCTTGTGGAAGTTGTGGAATAAGCAAAGACGGGAAGCCAGGCGGTTGTAACGGAAATTGTAGCGGCGGCTGCAATCGGATGAATACGTTTGACTGGCTTGCTCAACTCGATATACATGACACGGACGGATATGATCTCGTCGAAGTGTCGTTCAAAAATGGCTCACGTAAAGAATTTTATCACAATCCGCCTTATTGTAGCACATCTACGGGCGATTGGGTGCTGGTAGAAGTGCCTGGTGGCGGTGGTTTCGATTTGGGTAAAATTTCTCTGATGGGCGACCTTGTTAAGATGCAATTGAAGAAAAAAGGCATCAAGGACTCCGCTCTTTTCCTCAATGTCATTCGTCGGGCAAACCCGCGAGACCTCGAAAAACTCGATGAAGTGCGGTCATCTGAACGCGATATGATGGTTCGCGCACGAGCGATTGCGCGTATGCTTGATTTGGATATGAAGGTGGGCGATGTCGAATTTCAAGGAGATGGGCGCAAAATCACGTTTTATTACACTGCCGACGGGCGTGTGGATTTTCGTGAATTGATTCGGCATTATGCCAAAGAGTTCAAGGTGAAAATCGAAATGCGGCAGATTGGCGCACGTCAAGAATCTGCCCGGATTGGGGGCATTGGATCTTGTGGACGCGAATTGTGTTGCTCGACTTGGTTATCAGATTTCAAATCGGTTTCAACGGCAGCGGCACGTTATCAGCAATTAGCGATTAATCAAGCCAAATTGTCAGGTATGTGTGGGCGTTTGAAGTGTTGTTTGAACTATGAACTCGATACTTATCTCGATGCTTTGGAGGATTTTCCACATCATCCTGAACGCTTGGCAACTAAATCAGGCCGTGCGGAACTCATCAAAACTGACGTTTTTAGAGGACTAATGACTTATGTGATGACCGAAGGACCTGAAAGGGGGAAGTTTACTACGTTGGCTTTACTTGATGTGAAAGAAGTGTTAAGCATGAATAAAAAGGGCGAAATGCCGCCTGATTTGAAAGAATTGCAATTTATTCCAACCGCCGCTAAATCTCATGGCGATGAAGGTGATGACGATTATGAAGAAGATGTCGACTACGGCGGTGACCTTGTAGGAGCTATTGAGTTGACTGATGATAAACGTCGTAAGAAGAAAAAGAAGAAAAGAAGACCGACAGATAGTAGAAATAACGAACAAAATACAACAAATAGAGACAATGCACCACATGATAGACCACGGGAAACGTCTAAAGAACGTCCGCCACGTGATATTTTAAATGACATTCCGAAAGATACTTCAAAAGAAACAGCGCGTCCACCACGTAGTAATGATGCCAGACCACCACGGCCACCACGTAATAATGATGCAAGACCACCGCGTCCGCCGCAGAATAATAACGATAATCCGCCGCGGAATAATGAGGTAAAGCCACCACGTCCGCCGCAAAGTGATAATGAGAATACACCGCCCACACAAGATGGGCAAGGCAAAAACAAAAACCGACGGTTCTTTAAGAATAAGAATCGAGATAAGAAAGAATGAATAAATGAAAAAGTCGATGTTTCAAATAGGAATATCGGCTTTTTCATTTTAACCATTGGTTTTAGAAACGGACTTGAAAATTTTACTTTTTAAAACGAAAACGGATATCTATTGCCTATTTTATAATAGCCAAATAAAGGTTTTCGGTTTCACTTTCAGGCGCAATATTGAGCATTTTGAGTGCTTGGACACATTTTTTGTATTGCCGAACTGCTTTGTCTTTCATTCTTAGGTGGCTATAACATTCCATCAAGCGGCGGTGGGTAGGTTCAACACAATCATCTACTTGAAGAATGTCAAGGCAATTATCTATACAATTATTAAGTTCTTTTTTCAACCAAAAATGCTCGCTTAATAGATTGAGCACTTGTAAATGCTTCTCTCGAAACTCGTCGCGCCGTCCAATTACCCATTCATGGTTAAAATTGGGTAAAAATTCGTTTTTATACATTGATTTAAGGTTTTGAAGCACATCAATAGCGGCATCTAAGCCTTGTGTTCTGAACAATATCCGCGATTTTTCCCAGTGCATGGCAAATAAATCCGCATCTGTTTCTATATGCCATAGGCTGTTGTTGATCGCGTAGTAGTCATTTTGAAAAACAATGGTTCTTTCGGTCGTTAGCTCCGAAAGACATTTTCTAAGACTGAAAATAGCCGCATTGAGGCAATTCTTAGCATCATTAACACTATCTCCCCAAAATTTGGTCATCAAAATCTCTTTATGAATCGGGCGATTGTGGTTGAAAAGCAAATACGCCAACAGCAATCCATTGGTTTTGGGTCGGAGCGACTTTCCATTGATTTTTACTTCAAAATCACCAAAAAATTGGACTTTGATATGGTTTTCATACTGAGGGGGAGGATTTTTGAGCTTTACCATATGCTCCATCTTTTCAGAAATAGAGGATATTAAAGGCTCGACGATGGGCAAGTTTTGCGCATAAATAGGCGTTGTTCCTAAACGTTTTGGAAACAACCAGGCGGGCAAATATCGAGACCATACTGATAGGGGGCTTTGGTTTTTATTGTAGTGCTCTAGGCATTTTGCCAATCGCAAATTGCCCGCAGCGAGGTCGAAGTAATTGTTTACACCCACTGATACCGATTGTGCGACCATGTCGGGTGTAGGTTGAGGTGATAAAACAACGATTTTCACTTCGGGATAACATGTTCTAAGTGTCATCACTGTTATTAAAGTCTCTTCATCAGTCTTTATACACAGGATAACAATAGCTAAAACATTCCGAATAGGTGTTGAAATATCAGGCAAACGGCTAAAAGAAACAAGTAGGACATCATAGGAATCGGTCAAATACTCTAATACTCGTGGAACTTCTTGAGTATTGTAGTCAACAAGGACAATCGTTTTATGAAACATATCGGTTGCGGTTTAATGGTTAACTTAACATTTGTTTTCATTATAAGCTTTCTCATTTACCGAACCGTTTTCTCTGAGGTATGTTTATGGATTATTTTATATTAATCATGTACAAATATAGAATCTTTTTAATTGAATTATCGTATTATAAAACAAAAAAATAGATAATTTGCTTTATATTAACAATTACAGTTCATTCGTTGTTAAGATACAATAGATTCATAGTTAAGATACAATTCATTCATCAATAAAATAAGTACAAAAATGTTAAATTGGAATGCTTCGAATAACGAAGAAACACATCAATGCGTCGCAGAGCGCGACGGCGACTGGATTACTTTTAAATGTCCTAAATGTCCCGATTACGTCCGCCGCATGAACTACAAAACAGGTGAAATGATTGCACCTAAAGTAAAAGAAGGTAAAAATTTCCGTTACAAACATTCAGGTATGCACATTCCCGTAGGCTTGCAACCAGAATTGTATAATCCGAATTGAGATGATGTCGGTCAAGTTCATCCGATGTTATCCTATTATCGGATGAATTTGACCGTCTCTTTTCAATAGACCTGAACGATAATACCGCCTTGCCATTGCGCTATCTCACTGTCTATCAATGGATTATTGCCAGATAAAACATGGACATTGAGGCTCAAACGATAACTGCCTGTTGAAAGAACCAAAGGTTCGACGTGCAAACTCACGTCTTGCTTATTCCTATCTTTAACAAAAACAAGGCTGTCTCTTTTTTCCAATAACTTATATTTTTCACGGCTGTCGAGGTTAAATACTTGGACGTCAATTGCAATGGGTTGTCCGATTGACACTTCATTGCGCTCATGCGACTGAGGATGAATAATTAAGGCAAAAGGCTGATTGTGTTGCAAAATGGTTGATTGATTGCTCAAATTAAGCACCGAAACGGGCGTAAGGGCTTGCGTTGGCTTTGGCAAAGCACTCTTGTCCTTAGCAGATTGCGGTGCAACAGCCTCATCCATTTTAATTTTTTCGGTCATAAACGCCGCTATTGTTTTCATATCAAGCCCATTAAAAGTGCACTTTTCCTTTGAAAAAGGGTGGACAATCTGTCCATGCAACCGTTCAGAAGAAGCATTTTTATAAATTTCAATGCGAAAAATTTGTCGCAGTGTTTCTTCCGTATGTGCCATTTCTTCCGATACTGAGGGGGTGGCTTTTTTCAATTCTGTTTCTAATTCTTTAATTTTTCTTTTCAATTCAGCGTTTTCATTTGTCAATGCCGTCACATCTGCCACAGACGAAGGCACATTTATTTTGACATCAGCCTTTTGAAGTTCAAAAGGACGTGCTTCAACTTCCGTTTGCAGCGATAGGTTTTGCATGAAATACAAACGCTGTTTCTCTAACTCCGCAACGGTTTTAAACACACGACTGCGCGCAATCTGTTGCTTATTCGAAGCAAAAAGAATGAAAAAACACCCCCCCTCAGTATTTTGCTGCTCAAAATGCTTTTCAACAGCCGCATGTTTAATGACAGAGGAAAGACCTTTCTCGCAGTCAGTTTCGCGCCGATAAGCTTGACTGAACAACAGCGCGACGCCTTTAGCATCATTGAAATGAAAATAATAATGACCGTCTTTTTCGTCTTTAACCGATTCAAAACCAGCCTGACCTGAGCGCGACGGTTGCGCGAGATTGTAGTCATCGGCTTTATGCGTTTGGCTCATTTTCTTAAAATTTTATGATGGAAAAATTTTGTTTAAACATAAAAGAGAAAAGCAGCCCGACAGAGCTGACGAGCTGCTTTTTCCCTGTGCCACGATGTGGGTTTCAAGAACTTTAAATCCAAATTTTCTCGTTTTTTTATTGATAGACAATCTAATAAACGAGAATTCCTCATTTAAATGTCATAAAACTCAAATAAACCCAAATCTTCGAAGCCGCAAACTGCAGGTGCCAAATGTGTTGGTGAATGCAAATCCAGTTTCAAAATGACACGGTAAATACCCGCTGGAACGGACGAAGCAGGGATGTTAATCAACATCGAATAAGACTGTGGATTACTGAGGGGAATAGGAATAGGAACTGATTGCGAAAATGTTCCACCATACTCAGTTCCACCCATTGCTTCAAAAATTACAGTGCCATGCCAGTGGTAGGCTGGGTTGATAATGCCAAAAATAGCACCTTGTGTCGTCCAATTTGCATGAACGTGAAAGCGATTTGTACGAACCACGAGGTGGTCGTTGATAACTGGAAATGTGCCTGGAAGTGCTTCGTGAGCTGTGTACGTTTCAACAGGGATTGTTCCTGCTCCGATAACCATTTCTAATGCCATGATAATAAATATTTAATTTGCCTCCATACAACGCAGTAGGTTCGAGATGCTTTTTACTGGCTTTATACTTTGGCGGTTTATGTAATAAATGATTTTTTGAAATAAAATTCTTAAACTATTTTGAGAATCTTTATTCTCTCGAACCACAGTGCAAACATGGCAGGGCGGCACTTAGGAGGCAGTTAAATGATAATAAAAAATCACTTAAAAGGCACTTAGATGCACTTAAATATCACTTAATTTTTAAATAAATAAAAAAACGACGATGAAGTAGGGCACTTCACCGTCGTTTTTTTATTGTTTTTCTCAAAAAAAATGCTTGATTTACTCTTCTTGATCAAAAAATATTTTATAAAAAGTTTGACCTTTCTCTTCATCAAAGCCGCGTTCAATCAATTCGCGCCGACCATGCACGTAAATGTGAAAATTATCATCGAGTTTGATGACTTTTTTAAACACTTTACTTGACTTTCGCATCGCTTGTTTGCTGATATCGAATTGGTCTGACAGGGGTGCTTCTGACAATTGGGTGTATTCTTCTTTAAATTCTTTGAAAACTTCTTGCTGTTCTGCTTCAGGAAAGAGCGTATTCGTAAAATCTTCAATTTCAAAACGCTCATTTTCCTTGAAATATAAAGCCGAACGATTGAGCAAGTCAATTGTATCCGTTTTGTCGAGACCGAATTTTGCAGGGGCTTTTTCTATGATGAACTCACTCGCCAGATTCATATAATGACGTGTGTTGAAATAATTGTCTTCAATGGGCTTGACAACCAAAAATTTGGACAACCATACTGAGGGGGTGTCTTTTTTCGACACATTGTCCGTTGCCATGATGCGGTAGCCTTCTGCTTCATCGATGCCAAAAATCAAGGCAGCCATTGCCAATTTGCCTGTTCCGATGCCTTCGCCGACTTGTAAAGCAAAGGTTTCCGTCGTTTTTTCAACCTTCAAATAAGGGTCTTTTTGCACAATTTTGAAGATGCCAATCGCAGGCATCGTCTCTCCTTCCAAAACAACACCATCGAATAAAGCAATGAAAAATTCGCCACCTTTTATTTTAGGTTCTGTTGAAAAATCATATAAACGATGTGTCAGAACACTTGCTTCTTCAGACAATACGTCGGGGTTTTCAAAAATCTTTAAACAGGACTGATAAGCGGCGTTGTGGCTGACATCTTCGTCGTCGGTGAAGTAAAAAAACTCTTCATTTTTTTCAAAAGGTTTGAAAAAAGTCGTCGTCAATATCTGATGCACATAATCATTGACTGTTACCAAAGTTGATTTTGGAATGACAACACCTTCTTTGAGTTCTTTATTACCTGTCCACGTAATGGCAAGGCGGACAATATTGGTTTGCGAAAAATCTAACATATTTCTTTGTTAAGGATGAGTGAACGCTATGAATGCGCAAAAGTAGTTAAAATACTGAGGGGGTAAAGATTAAAGCATTTTGATGCAGATATTATTTCAGCGATGGACTAATCATTTAAATCTAGTAAAGACCATATCGTATCAATGTTTTTTATACCGCAGTGTGAGGGTCTTCGGTTTGGCATATCTATGATGTTCAATGCAAAGAGATAGTTATTTGGCATAATAAACGTTTAATATTGATGAGGTTACTAACCAATTCTTTTGAAAGTGTCTTCTTTTTTTTGACGGCGGAAGTTTTTCTGTAATTCTATTATTTTGAAAAAAAATCGCAAAAAACAGAAAATAGTAAATAACAATAATTATTCATAAATATAAAAAAATAAAAATATGCTCAATATATTGATAATAAATTTGTTGTACATAAATTAGGGTATTTATTATTTTATTTGGATAGAAATTAAATTCAACAAAACAAAATACATACAAAATAAAATACGGAAAAGTTTATTAATTTGAAATAAAATTAAAAAAAAACAAACAACTTATCAAAATCTATTTCTACTTTTGTAAAGGACACATTCGAAAAAGCAAGAGATAGACTCACCAAATTCTTAACACACCGTTCCTCCCATGAGGATGCTATAAAATTTTATAGTATAGAAAATAATGCGCATTGACGCTGAAACACAACAAATATAGAAAAATAAAAGTCGTACAATTAAAATATAGCGCATGAGCGCCTATGTGATTATTTTGTGCGATTTATATTCAAAAACAAGTCATTGATATTAAAAGGACACAATTTTTTGCAAATGAAAAAAACAGTACTACTATTTTTATCATTTTTCGCGGTTACAAATTTACTTTCAGCTGATGCAATCGAAGTAGAACCTCGATTGCGTAAGATGGACTGTATTGTACCCGTTTCGACTGATGCATACGTCACCAAAAGAATCCACCAACTTCTGCGTGGTCGTAATGACACTGAAAAAATGATTGGTCGTTCGGCCACATATTTCCCGATTTTTGATAAATATTTGAAAGAATACAATCTTCCAGGCGATTTGAAGTATATCACTTGCCTAGAAACCGAGCTTAACAATAAGACTGTTAGCTCCGCGGGTGCAACGGGTATATGGCAGTTGATGAATGACGTTCGCCAAGAATTTGGTTTGCGTATTGATGGTCAAGTAGATGAACGTCTTGATATTGGTCGTGCCACAGAAGCGGCACTAAAAGACTTGAAGCGTTTGTTCAAAGCCAACAACAGTTGGGAAATGGCTTTGGCAGGTTATAATTGTGGCGCAGGAAGGCTCGGTCAAGCCATCAAAAGGGCTAAAAGCAATGATTTTGAGAAAGTAAAAAAATTCTTACCTGTGCAAACGCAAAACTATATACCTAAATTCATCGCCTTTACGTACATCATGAAAAACTATGGGGAGCATGGTTTGCATCCACAATTGCCTTCACTTGATGTGCAATGTATTAATTCTCAAAAGGTGTATCAATATCTTTCTCTCCAAACGGTCGCAAAAATTACAGGCGTAACATACGAACTCATTAAAGAACTGAATAAACAGTTTGGTGATGGTTTTGTGCCTGAAAATACGGCAGGGTACAATGTATTTGTACCGCAACGTGTTATGGGCGCTTTGCAAGATTATATTTCCAATCCCGATATGCAGCGCGAGTCTAACTTGAATTTTCAACCCATTGCCGTTGATGAAACGCTGCCACACCTCGAAAGCGATCCAAATTATTTCAAAACATCTTATTTCTTAGATGATGGAGAAACCCTTGATTCTGCTGCTGAATTATTTAATGTTGGCACATATAATATCATGATGTGGAATGCATTATCTACTCCGAAAGTGTCAAAAGGCACCGAAGTGATGCTTTATTTGCCACGTGTGATACCTAAAAAAGTATAATTATTGTGTATAATTGATAAAAATTAAAGACGACCAACTCAAACAAGTCAACCAAAGCAGAATAGCAAACCAGCAAAAGGCGCAACACTCGTAAATCGGTGTTGCGCTTTTCTTTTTTTAAATAATGACCGAATAGGATTTCTATGTTTTAAGTAGTAGTGAGTAAATAGTCGTGTGTATTGAGACTACAATAGTGCTGATTATCAATAATTTACGCTTGTCTAACGACTCAATACTTTTTACTCAATACTTAAATAATTGTTTGTCAAGCGCCTAAGTAACTATAAAATAATAAAGTAGCATTTTTGTCATTCTGAACGAAGTGAAAGAACCTACATAAACAATTGGAAATAAAAGATTTATGTAGGTTCTTTCACTTCGTTCAGAATGACAAAAGCAAGCATATTATTATTTACTTGTTACTAAAAAAAGCGTTTACTTTATCAGAAGTAAACGCTTTTTTTATGTGCTGACAAGTCCAAGAAAATGACTCATGACAATTATTGCCAAATGACCTTATTTTATCATATTCATAAAAGTACCCACAAACCAGTTTGAATCGGCTTTTACAAGCATATCCAGCGTTGAATCAGCTTTAGATGAAAACAATTTTATATCCTTAACGGCTTTAGCGAGAGCTGCAGCATCTTCATTTTGAGTGCCATCAATGCCACTGATTTCGTCTAACACTTTAAGAATTGGCTCCAATTCTTTCTTTTTGCGATTAACAATGATTTGACGAACCACTTTCCACATATCTTTTTCGGCGATAAAATACTCGCGGCGGTCTCCTGCTCGCAATTCTTTATACACTAACCCCCAATCCATCAAAGCGCGAATATTCATATTGGCATTGCCACGAGAAATTTGGAGTTCATCCATCACTTCATCGGCACTCAATGCGTGTGGTGAAATCAGCATCAGTGCATGAATTTGTGCCATTGTGCGGTTAATACCCCATGAGGTACCGAGCGTACCCCAAGCTTGTAAAAATTTGTCCTTTCCTTCTTGCCATTCCATAAGTCGTAAATCTGTTGCTATTTTCTATTTCAAAAATTTCTGAAACCTTTACACTAAATTCAAAATTAGCTTTTTTGTTGCGAAAAACGACCCTTTTCATAAAAAACAAAATCAATTCCTTAAATCAGCCCTTATTTATTGCAGAAATGACCCCCTCAGTATTTTGCGCGTTCATACATCTAAAATGTCCTATTGGGCACTTATCAAAGCCTATTTTTGAGCAAGGACGACATTTAAGCCCTTTAACTTCAAAAATTTTTGACCCCTCCGTAGATAAATAAGGTGTCATGCCAAATTCAGGAACAGTATTACCCCAAATCGAAATAATGTCTTTCCGAAACGCCGCAGCGATGTGCATCAAACCTGTATCATGCGAAATAACACTTTTGGCTTGTTTAACAACGGATGCCGATTGATTCAAATTGAGTTTACCGCATAAATTAAGGACATGTCCATTTGTTTGACTGTCAATAAATTGGGCATTTTCAAGGTCGTCTTTTCCGCCTAAAAGCACAATAGGTAATACGATACCGTTACAAATTTCTACTATTTTTTCAGGCGGCAAACGTTTGGTAGCATGAGCCGCACCAATGACAAAGGCGATATACTGAGGGGGTATATTTAACGTCGCCAAATCCACTTCATCTTTTGTAAGAATAAAATAATCCAATCCCGCGCCGTCATTTTTGACACCCAATCTTTCCACTGTTTTCATATTCCGCTCAACGATATGCACATCAGGTAAGCGATTGATTTTGAGGTTAACCAGCAACCACTTTTGCACATTTAGCTTGTGGAAAACGAAGGATGGTGTGGATAAAGCACGTCTTACTTGATAACTGCGAAGATTGTTGTGCAAATCAATCACGTAATCAAAGTTTTCAGCCTTTAAATCTATGGAAATCTCCGAAACAGCCTTTTCAATTGTCCACACTTTTTTGATATATGGATTGTTTTCCACAATGTCTTTGAAATTCTTTTTTGTCAAAAAATGCACTTCTGCACCCAATTGTTTGTAAACACAACGGACAACGGGTGTTGTCAAGACAATATCGCCAATAGATGAAAAACGAATAATTAATATTTTCAAAACGCCTAATTGAAGGATGAATTTAAAATGAGGCGTAAAATTCGTGAAAGTTTTTTTACATTTTTTTAATAATTTTTAGATTAGTCTAAAAATATTTTTACTTTTGCACAAAATAATATCATACAACTCATTTTAATCTGAAACAATGATTTCACAAACAGAAGAGAATTATCTGAAAGCCATCTATAAAATCAATGAACGCGAAGGTAAATCGGTCAATACCAATGCCATTTCTGCGGCTATGAATACCACTGCCGCTTCGGTGACAGATATGATTAAACGCTTAGCAGACAAGGATTTTATAAATTATGAAAAATACAAAGGCGTGACATTGACGACTGAGGGAGAACGTGTGGCTACGGCTTTGGTGCGCAAACATCGCATTTGGGAGGTTTTTTTATGCGATAAATTGGGCTATTCATGGGATGAATGTCATGACCTCGCTGAGCAACTTGAACACATCCAAAGTGTGGATTTGATTGAACGTTTAGACGGTTTTTTAGGCAAGCCTAAATTTGATCCGCATGGTGACCCCATTCCTGACCGCGAAGGCAATTACGCGAAAAGGCAACAAATGCTTTTGGGCGAAATGTCTGTTGGCGACAAAGGTGTTATGGTCGGCGTTCAAGAACATTCAACGGCTTTTTTGCAACATCTTGATCGTATCGGTTTGGTTTTAGCAGCAAAAGTGGTCATTTTAGAAATTTTTGAATTTGATAAATCGGTCAAAATTCGACTCAATGAAACCTCCGAATTACTTGTCAGTAGCAAAGTAAGTGAAAACGTTTTTGTCAAAATAGGATAGTTATGAATTATGAGTTATGAATTATGAATATCAATTATCAATATCAATTATCAAAATGCGTAAAAACTGTAAAATCAATAGAATCTATATAAATCAGTGATTCAAATGAATACTAAAAAGGAAATTGCTAAAATACCAAAAGGTTGGCTACACGACAATAAAACCCCTTCGCTGCCAGAGGTTTATGCCTCGATTAGAGTGCCTGTAACGGGTAGTTTTTGGAAAAAAATGTTCGCATTTGTTGGTCCAGGCATGATGGTCGCGGTAGGGTATATGGATCCGGGCAATTGGGCGACGGATATTGCAGGAGGCGCAAAATTTGGTTATACATTATTGTCAGTTATTCTGATTTCAAACTTTTTTGCGATTTTATTACAACATCTTGCGCTAAAATTGGGCATAGTCACAGGGCGTGATTTGGCACAGGCTTGTCGCGATGCTTATGCTCGACCCTTTGCTTTAACGTTATGGGTTTTGGCAGAAATAGCGATTGCGGCGTGTGATTTGGCGGAAGTTTTAGGGTCAGCGATTGCCTTGAATTTACTCTTTGGCATGCCCTTGTGGTTGGGAGTTTTGCTAACGGTTTTAGATGTTTTGGTCATTTTATACTTTCAAAACCGAGGTTTCAGAGTCTTAGAATCTATAGTTATGGGCTTGATTTTTATCATTTTTGTGTGTTTTGGCTACGAAATCCTTGTGTCACAACCCAATTTTAAGGATATTGCTGGAGGACTGTTGCCGCGCAAAGAAATTTTATTGAACCCCGAAATGCTCTATATTTCCATCGGTATTTTGGGGGCAACAGTGATGCCACACAACTTGTACTTACATTCGAGCATCGTCCAAACCCGCAATTATGCCAAAGATACTGAGGGGGTCAAATCGGCTATAAAATTTGCTTCGATTGACTCATCCGTCTCCTTGTTATTGGCTTTTTTTGTTAATGCTTTTATCCTCATTTTAGCAGCGGCAACGTTCCACAAAAACGGACTTTTTGAAGTGGCAGATATTACAGATGCCTATCATTTACTCGACCCTTTGATGGGGACGGCTTTTGCAAGCACTTTATTTGCCGTCGCATTATTGGCATCAGGTCAAAATTCGACATTAACAGGCACTTTGGCAGGACAAATCATCATGGAAGGCTTTTTAAATATCAGGCTCAAACCATGGATTCGACGGCTCATCACGCGGGTCATTGCCATCATTCCCGCCTTTTTTGTTACGCTCTATTTTGGTGAAAAAGGAACAGCGGATTTATTGGTTTTGAGTCAGGTCATTTTGTCGTTGCAGTTAAGTTTTGCCGTCATTCCACTCGTTATATTTACAAGCAACACCGCCAAAATGGGTCAATTTGCCAATAAAATGGTGCTAAAAATCGCTGCGTGGGTCATTTCAGCTATCATATTGAGCTTGAATACTTATTTGCTTTTTCAGACTTTTAAGGCTTGGATTGTTTGATTTTTTGTTTGAATACGAATAGAAATGCCACTATACTGAGGGGTAGATAGCTCAAAATTTATGTAGGGTTTCCAAAATGCTTCCCTCACTTTCTTTTTTCCATAAACCCAAGTATCTTTGTAAAAATAAAAAACATGGCGACAATAACAATTCAATTTGATGATACGACAAAACTTGATAAAATTCTTAATTTTATTAAGCAATTGAATGTGCCGTTTCACATTTTAGACCCTCAAACCGAATCTGAATTGCTTTGGGAATTGCATATTTACCCTATTATTCAAGAACGGTTGGTAGAAAAGTATGTCAAAACAGGTGAATGGGAAAACATGGATGATGAGGCACGTGAAGATGCGACACAAGTCGAAAAGATGCTTTGGCAAAGAGAACAACCTGATTATCAAGTGCATTCGGAAACCGAAACGAAAGATTATTTAAAGCAACTCAAAAAAGAACTCTATGAGTAATTGAATCCATTGATACACGAGGCGATTTCTATAAAACATATCCACCTTAGATAAAAAACCAGACACTAAACACGCTATCAAAACACCTTTTCCCCGCCGATATACGTTGTTAGAACCTTTGTTTTCAGAATATCAGTTGGTGCAACGGTCATAATATCTTGATTGAGCATAATGAAATCCGCAAATTTGCCAACTTCAATTGAGCCTTTTTCTTTTTCTTCAAAATTGGCTTTGGCTGCCCAAATCGTCATACCCCTCAGTGTTTCTTCTCTGGACAAAGCATTTTCCATAAGGTAACCGCCTTCAGGATAATTTTTGGCATCGCGCCGAACGACAGCTGCATAAAACGTCAAAATAGGGTTGATATCCTCAACAGGAAAATCCGTTCCAAGTGGTAGCCAACCGTTTTGGTTGAGCAGACGTTTGAAAGCATAAGCACCTTTTTCTACATCTTTTCCGAGTCTATCACCTGCCCAATACATATCAGAAGTGGCGTGTGTGGGTTGCACCGACGGCACAACTGAATACTTTTTGAATAAATCAAAATCTGCTTCGTTGATGACCTGCGCGTGCTCGATGCGCCAACGACGGTCATTCGACCCCCTCAGTAAAGAACCATAAATCCGCAAAATTTCTCGATTGGCAGAGTCCCCAATGGCGTGTGTACAGGCTTGCATCCCTTCGTGTTCAGCGATTTTTGACATAACGGCTTCATAATAGGTCTTATCTTTCAACAAAAAACCGAAATGATTGGGGCGGTCAGCATAAGGATGCAACAAACACGCGCCACGAGAACCCAACGCACCATCGGCGTATAATTTAAAACTTCGTACATTCAGCCTATCCGTTTTGATGATACCGCGTTTGAAAAGGTAGGCATAATTGTCGCGTCCATCGCTCAACATGACGTAAAGGCGCATTTTGAGTGCCTTTTCAGCGTTCATTTTTTCGATTAATTCAACCGTTTTATAGTCCAAACCACAGTCTACAACAGTGGTTAAGCCCACGGCAAAGCAGTTTTTTTGAGCACCCAATAACGCTTTACGGTTTTGTTTTTCAGTTAGTACTGGAATTTTAGAACGCACTAAGCCCACAGCATTATCCACCAAAATACCTGTCAAAACGCCATTTTTTACTTCAATTTCGCCTCCAACAAGCGTTTGACGGGGAGTGACATTTGCTAAATCTAAAGCAACTTGATTGGCAATTGCACCATGACCATCCACCCGCGTCAGAATAACAGGACGTTTGGGAAACAGGGCATCGAGTTTTTCTTTTGTTGGGTATTCCTTAATTTGCCAATCATTTTGATCCCAACCACGTCCGATGAGCCACCCCTCAGTATGGACTTTTGCAAAGGTTTGACATTTATCTAAAATATCGTCCCAGCTTTTTGTACCGACCAAATTGACCGTTTGTAAAGTGCTGCCATAACCATAAAAATGGGCGTGTGCATCAATTAAACCCGGAAGAATCGTTTTGCCACCTGCGTCGACCACCTTTGCGGCAGTGTATTTTTTTAAAATATCTTTACTGGTACCGACGGCGATGATTTTTGAACCTTTAACCGCAAAGGCTTCCGCTTTGCCCATTTTTTCATTGACCGTATATACTTTGGCGTTGTGAACGATGAGCGCAACGTTTGTTTTTTGAGCTATTAAGTTATTGATAAACAATAAGTTGAATAGTAGTAAAAATTTAGTCATGACGTTTTAGTTTTAATATTTTTGACAAATTTAGAGAAAAGATGTGTAATTGTTTTGCGAACACGAATTTCGTAAATTTTGCGAATTATTACCCCCCTCAGTAAAGAAGTGGATTTTTAGAAATGCAGAAAAAAAAATGTATAGTTGAATGACTCCATGTATTTTTGTAGTCAAATAACTACGCAATGAATTTAAGACGAGACGTATTTCAAGCCATAGCAGACCTCACGACGATGGCTTTGACTGCGGTTTTATGCTGCAAATTCTCGTTGGAAAAGGATTAAATGATTAGTACATCTTATCAAATAACTGAATATTATGGAAAAGGAGTTGTCAACAGAACAACGTGAAGCACTGCTCAAAACTTTAAAAGTGCGTTTTGAGAAAAACATAGACCGCCATCAAGGTCTTGAATGGGCTAATGTACAAGCAAAACTGGAAGCTCATGGTGAAAAGCTATGGTCCCTCAATATAATGGAAGAAACGGGTGGCGAACCCGATGTTGTTGGGCATGATGAAAGGACGAACGAATACATTTTTTATGATTGTTCAATTGAAAGTCCTAAAGGTCGTAGAAGTCTTTGTTACGACATTGAAGCTTTGGAGTCCCGAAAAGAGCATAAACCCAAAGATAACGCTTTGGATATGGCAGCTGCCATGGGCACTGAACTGCTGACCGAAGAAGAATATCGAGCTTTGCAGAAACTCGGACATTTCGATACAAAAACATCAAGTTGGATAAAAACGCCTGCTGATATTAGAAAACACGGCGGTGCTATCTTTTGTGATTTTCGCTACAACCATGTCTTTATGTATCACAATGGGGCAGAGTCTTATTATGCAGCAAGAGGATTTCGTGGCGCATTGAAGGTGTGAATTTACTGAGGGGGTGCTTGGAACTAAACTAAGGCATCTCGTTTTTGGCTCATAAAATCGTTAAAGCTTCGTTTAAAATATTATCTTTCAAGCGTGGTTTTAATGTTTTGTATTCCACTAAATCCACTTTCCGACCTATTTTATCTTCCAATTCGAGTTTAATATTGACATACTCCAAAAGACTAATGGCATGACTTAATTCAATCAAAATATCCACATCACTGGTTTCCGTTTGTTCATTGCGCACATACGAACCGAAAATACCCGCTTTTGTAATCGGATATTTTTTAAGTATCGGCTTAATGTCTAAAATAATAGATTGAAGTGATGTCATTGTCTTTTTTTTACAAAAATACATTATTTTTTAGTAGTCTTCATGTTTAGAAAACTTTTAAAGTTTCTTAAACATGGTATATCCGTTTTAAACATGTAACGCTCGATTATCCGTCGCCGCCAAACACGCCTCTTTAAACGCTTCAGTATAAGTCGGATGTGCATGACTCATGCGGGCGGCGTCTTCTGCCGAAGCGCGGAATTCCATCAAAGCCACCGCTTCAGCAATCATATCCGCTGTACGTGGTCCGACCATGTGAACACCGAGAATTTCGTCGGTTTCTTTGTGCGCTAATACTTTGACCATCCCCTCAGTATCCATACTTGCGCGCGCACGACCAAGGGCTTTGAAAGGGAATTTGCCGACTTTGTAAGGCATGCCATTTTCTTTCAATTGTTCTTCAGTATAACCCACGGCAGCGACTTCGGGCCACGTATAAACCACACCCGGAATCAATAAATAATTGATATGTGGTTTTTGTCCCACAATGGTTTCCGCTACGAAAACACCTTCTTCTTCAGCTTTATGTGCCAACATCGCCCCTTTGATGACATCGCCAATGGCATAAATGCCTGGCACATTGGTTTGCAAATGTGCATCTACTTCGATTCTACCTTTATCATCTTTTACGATACCAGCATTTTCCAAACCGAGATTGTCGGTATAAGGACGGCGACCAATGGCAACGAGGCAATAATCCGCTTCAATGCTCAAAACGTCTTCGGTGTCGCGTTTTTTATATTCGACAACGACCCCCTCAGTATTGGGCGTGACATTGGTAACAGCGTGTTTTAGGTGAAATTCCATGCCCAAACCTTTCAAAGATTTTTGCAATTCCTTTGAACAATCGCCGTCCATGCCTGCAATAATGCGATCTAAAAACTCAATCACATGGATTTTTGTGCCCAAACGGGCATAAACGGAACCCAATTCTAAGCCAATAACACCCGCACCAATGATGACCATTGATTTCGGTACTTCCGTAATATTCAAAGCTTCCGTAGAAGTGATGACGCGTTTTTTGTCATAATTAAAATTGGCAGGCGTTATGGGTTTTGAACCCGTTGCAATGATGGTTTTGTCGGTTTCAATCTCTTCCACCGAGCCATCAAGCTTTGTAATCGCTATTTTATTAGGCGTTACGAAAGAACCATGACCTGTATAAACCGTGACTTTATTCTTTTTCATCAAAAACTCAATGCCTTTGCAGGTTTGGTCAACGACATCGTTTTTGCGTTTTATCATTTGCGGCATATTCACATCAATTGCGCCTTTTATGTCAATGCCATGCGTTGTGAAGGTATGCGTGGCATTGTGATAATGTTCAGATGAATCCAAAAGAGCCTTTGAAGGAATGCAACCGACATTCAAACAAGTGCCGCCAAGAGTCGAATAACGCTCAATAATAGCTGTTTTCAAGCCCAATTGTCCGCAACGAATCGCTGCAACATAGCCACCGGGACCAGAACCAATAATCGTAACATCGTATTTCATAAGTAAAAAATATTAATGATGAAAGATGAAATATAAATGATGAATAATTAAATTGCTGATTTACAATGCTTTATCATTCATCATTTTTTAATTTGAACACATATAGACTTCTCGATGCAAAGGTAATATCCCTTTCGTATAAGGGGTATTTTAATGTGCTTCTTTTTATGCCTCTGTTGTACCACTGTTACCCAAGTACAAAACCATAATTGAGCGGAAGGAATGGGGTCGACTGGTTATGACATTGGTAATTCCATCGCTGTTGGAGGTTCTGGCAATGTCTATACCATCGGCTATTTTCAGAGAACAGTGGATTTTTATCCAGCATCATTCATCATGACTTATCAACGATTTAAAAAGTAATCTTTGAACACAAGCATTTCATTTTGCTCGGTTTCAAGAAATTTATCAAATATTTTTTTATTGACGTCCTCCTTTAAAGCGGAAATACCGACATCAATCAAGCGCAAACCTTGTTCGGTCAATAAAATATTATCGAAGGCAGCACCTACCGATATTGGAAGGGCTATTTAGGTCACGATGCACAAAACCTGCGCGGTGCAAAGCGGTTAATTCTTTATGAAACACATCATACCATAAAGTGCGTATTTCGACTTCATAAGCACGGAAATCAAGCGGTTTGAGGCGTTCCATGACAAGCATTTCCGCTTGCAAATCTTCGTTGTAATCCAAACGGATAAATTTCACCATTAAGCCATTGACAGCATTGGCGTATTTCATTTTCTTAGCTTCCGAACCAATATCAGAGCGTGTATCTTCGGTAAACAGCTTGGCGACTTCTGTATCTGAAAGGACAATCACCGTATTATTTGCGCCCGAAGACAACCTTCTTGGATATTTCATTGTATTTTTATTTTAAAAAGGCGTTTGTTGTCGTCGCTCATATTATCGTCTTGTTATATTATGTTAGTGGGCAAATGTAGTATTTTAAAACTAAAAATTTGTGATACAGCGACGGCGAAGTTCAACACTTCGCCGTCGGTCATTAATTCTTTTTCCTCAAAAATAATATCTCGCCCCCCTCAGTAAAATGGACTTTTTTGTTTATTAAAACGGGAATAATAGGCTCATTTATTCAAAATGTGCAGCAATCTCAGTAGCTAATGTCGTCATTTCCTCGGACGAGATAAGGAAACGATTTTTAAAATTAAAATCAGACATGTTGTTGGTCGGCACAAGATGAATATGCGTATGGGGTACATCCAAACCAATGACCGCCAAGCACACGCGTCCACAAGGCACGACGGCTTCAAGGGCTTTGGCAACCCTTTTTGAGAAAGGCATGATATCGGCAAGTATGGCATCGTCTTGGTCAAAAATATAATCAATTTCTACTTTTGGCACGACAAGGATATGCCCTTTGACGATTGGGTTAATGTCAAGGAAGGCTATAAAGTCTTCATTTTCAGCGACTTTGTAGCAAGGAATTTTACCTTTGATGATGCGTGTGAAAATTGTAGCCATGATAGAGACGTTGCGATTATGGACTTTAACTACAAAGACGATAAGATTATGCTTGAATAATCTTATCGTCTTTGTGTATTAAAGTCTAAAAATAAAAATTTATAGAATGCTGATTTTAATTACTTTAAATTGAAGGTCGCCATTCGGGGTCGAAACGTAAGCCATATCGCCTACTTCCTTGCCCAGCAATCCTTGCCCGACAGGTGAGTTGACAGAGATTTTACCTGACTTCAAGTCAGCTTCAGATTCAGGAACAAGTTTATAGGTGACCTGTTTTTTCATTTTGACATTTTCAATGGTAACAGTCGAAAGGACGCTGACTTTAGAATCGTCGAGTTGACTTTCGTCAATGATGCGTGCATTACCTAATTTGCCTTCTAAATCAGCTATTTTGGCTTCGAGTAAGCCTTGAGCGTCTTTGGCTGCATCGTATTCAGCATTTTCAGATAAGTCGCCTTTTTCACGGGCTTCAGCGATGGCAGCAGCAGCTTCCTTACGTCCAACGGAACGTAGTGCATCAACTTTGGCTTTCATTTTTTCGTAGCCTGCTTGTGTCAACAAAGTGTATTGAGCCATATCAATTGCATTTTATCTAAACGAATATGTTTAGTTTTTAAGAAAAAAATTTATTAACAGCTTAAATATCAAGCTGTAGGAGTGGTTTTTAGCCCCCTCAGTAAAACATCTATTTTTGTATGAAAATCAAGAGAAAACTGGGAAGATACACGAAAAAACGAGAAGGCTTCAATCCTATTCAGGAGAAACCTTCTCGTTTGTGTTAGTGCAAAGATAAACTACTTTTTGGGAAAAAATCAAATTTTTGTTCGTTATTCGTTATTCGTATATTAATGATTTCGTGTTACTTATACGAATAATGAATAAACAAGTCTATAAGTTTATGCGTAAAGCAATATTGTGTGTACCGTTCCAAGTACGGGTGTGCAAAAAGCCATAATCTATAGAAACCGTTTGGTCGGTGTTTTTGCCCATGGGTACGTTGAAAGATAGACCTGCTGCGACACCAGTATAAACGGACTTGCTGACATCTGCGGTCGTTGTGCCAATTTCGTATTTATACCCCCCCCTCAGTACCAAGAGGTTTCCGATGCCTAATTCCAACCCACCGCCTATTTCGTCGCGCGAAAAAGCATTGGATGTGAAGTTAAATACACCTGTTAGTTTCACTTTATCGGCAGGTAAAATATCGTAAGCAGCACCGATATTGAGTTGTGACGGCAATTCAAAATTAGCAGATTTTTTTTCATACGTCAAGGGATAGGATTGCGTCCCATCTGGATTTGTCGTAGAAAAATTAAGTCCTTGACCGCCGAAGTGCATTGGAGAACCAATATTGCGCAATGAAATGCCAAATTTGAAACGCTCTGGAAAGTCGGGTGAACCTGTCATGTATTGAACACCTGCATCAATAGAAAAACCAAAAGCAGACACATCTGCCAATGACTCATTGATGAGGCGAACGGTCATACCGACAGACACTTTTTTCTCGAACCAATGTGAGTATGATACGGCGAGATTGAAGAAAGTGGGTGAAAACGTTGCACCTGTTCCTTCGGGCAAACCGTTGGTGGTCACAGGAATTTTACCAAAGCTCAAAGCGTTGATACTGACCCCTAATGCGCCACTTTCACCCATTTTTTTAGCCATACCAAGTGCATTGAGGGCTAAACCCGTGCCTTGCAAATAAATGGAGTGTCCTAAACCTACCTCTAAGTTATTGATGCGCGACAAACCTGCAATATTTAAGTTCATAGACTCAACGCCTCTTACCATTGAGGTATTCATGGCGTGTAATCCGACAGTACGCGCCCAAGGATTGAGTAGAAGTTCATACGCGCCCGCCTCCCCCTGACGGTCGGGGTTGCCACCAAAAGTAGCATTGACAATAAAAAGCGCGATACATAACAATATATGTTTTTTCATATTTTTTATGATTAAATGTTGAGGCACGAATGAATGCGCCTCAACATAGCATTACAACCGCGAAGGGTCAAATTGTCTGTTAATGGCAAAAAACTTCAATGTGCGTTCACCCAAACCCTCGGCAGCAATATGGATTAGATAGACACCCGACGCTACGGGAATGCCTTTATCATTTTTCATATCCCATTCAAGGGAAGGTGCGAATTGCGTAAAGCGCGTCCCAGCATTTTGAAGCAAATTATTTTGAGTTGCTCGTTCATCACGACGGAATTGACGGATGAATTTGCCATCAAGCGTATAAACCGTTATAATCGACTTAGGCGGCAAGTTGGTAATTTTCACCGTTGTTGATAACTCATTGATTTCGTAAGCCGAATAACCATAATAAGGGTTCGGAACGATATTAATCATATTGAGCGAAGAGTCAACTTGTGGTCCAGCAGCCAATGCTGCGGGAGCTTTGCTTTCTAATTTGAATTGATAAGCGGGGTGGCTGCCATTTGTGCCCTTACCTTTCGATGGGTTATAAGGGTTGTTGACACGCAGTTTGACAGTCACATCATTCGGAATCAAACCATCTTTGTAAGAAAGCATTTTTTGACCTGGCGTTGCGACAATCATTCCTGCCCAAGTGATTTTTGCTAAAGGTGCTATTTTGCGGAACTCACTACCACCATTTAATCCATCGCGAATAGAAGCACAATTATCGTAAGGCGTATTAGTGACATAGACCATGTGTTGACCACCCATGAAAGCATTGTAAGCAAACGTAGGGGGCAAAGGTGTCAATGACGGAACATTTAGGTAGAATTGGTCGCTTGGGTTGAAAATCATATCTCGATTGACTCCTTTTGAATTGGCATTATATTCACCAATAGAAGGGTCGAAAGTAGAGTTTTCGCCAAAGAAAATATTGAGACGTTGTCCTGTTTCGACATCAATGGCATATCCTGGAAACCAACCCATGCCTTTTGTTATCCCCGCCGACTGTTCATCTGCTAAGACTTGACCAGTCGCTTTGTTGGGGTCAGCGGCATCCGCATCCTTTCCTACTGAGGGGGATCCTCGAAGGTCGAAATTTTTCACACTGCCTACTGTGGGCAAGTTGACACCACTATACAATGGATCGTAGTAATAAGGACCTGCTGTTTCGACGACGACACAACGACTCCATTTCGATTTGTCATTTGTAAAAACAATATCCACATTGTTCAAACGAGCGAAACCGTTTGCACGGGCATTTGAATTATTAGGTCTTTGCCAAGCTGGGGTGATAATTGGTTGATTTTCAGGCAAATCAGCGCGATAATCAGCCAAGGCATAAGGCACGAAAACGTAATTTGAGATTTTTGCTAAACTATTATTCGGGTCGAGCAAAAAGTCAACCTCAAGTGGACCCGTTTTAATATAATTGAACATCGGCAATCTTTCAACAAAGGGTAAGTCATCGGGGATACCTGTTAACCAATTGAGTCCAGCATTTTTGTACTTTATTTCTGAACCCACTGCGCCATTTGTTTTATCAGAAGTCGGTGCAGAACCAGGTTCAGCCACTTGGCGCACCGAAACCGAAAAGCCATATTTAGCGACAATCTGTTCATTCAGTTTAGCAATCGTTCTTTCTGAAAAAACAACAGAAGATTCTCCTTCGCGGCGCAATTCCCATCGTGCAGTATCATCTACAACATTGTCAGTCAAGTCTTTATCTTTGATGATTAATGTATATGTACCATCAACCACTTCAAGGGGATTCACAATTTTTACATCTATGGGCGCACGTCCAGCTTTGTACGTTATTGAACCGTCTGTAGCAGAACCTTTTGCCAGAATATCTGTAATGGTTGTCTCTGAAATATCAAGGAAATTGCCACCACTACCCACACCATCTATACGGGTAACAACAGCGCCTTCGCCATATTTAGCGGCTAACTTGACATCTACGATAGGGCGGGGTAGCACTACATAGGCTTTGTTACCTCTATTTTTATCACCTATATTTCGACGACCAACCACATAAGGGTCGCGTTGTCCGAAATTGCTTAAACCATCGAATTTCACATAATTATTGTAGGCATAGGCAATTGCTATAAAGTAATATTTCTTTTGGTTGACCAATTTCTTATCATCACCTGTTGCAAATTTGTCTTCTTTTATGCTGAACGTATGGCGAATGCCTGCGTTAGCACCTTCAACCTTCAAAACAGGTGTATTAATAGTTCTTCCAGGAAAATTCGGATCGGCTTGTTGTGTCCAGTTAAAAATCTTAGAAATACCGTCTTGAATATCCACTTGAGCCACAAGGCGTGATTTGTCTGGATTGTCTAAATCTGCGACACCCACATCACCATCGTGCAATTGGAACAATTTATAACCTTGGAATACATAATTTGTATCCTTATTACCAACACGTGGAATGCGTAAACCTGCTTCTTTATATTGTTCACCTGCATTATTAGATAATGGGCTAGGAGCATTTGTTAAAACGGCGATAATTTCGCGATCCAACTCAACGAAAGTCATATCGGGCGCATCGGGTCCGTCAAAAATTTTGAAACACGCATCGAATAAAGCTTGAGCAATATCATCAGCTTCTTGTAATTTACGAAGGTCAGGTGCTGGATGTGTAATATCTGGCACCCATGGCACCCCAATAATCAACTCATTTACTGCCCCTGGCTTCAATTTAAGTGGACCAGAAGCTTGAATTGTCCGACGGTCACCGCAACCTAAACCTTCTGATGCCATAGACCAAGCAGGTCTTGGTGCATTTGGTTGATCTACGAAAGCATATTTCAAACGTTTGGTTGTCGCGTTTGGATTGTAACCCGTACCGCCAAAAGTATAAGGTGTACCATCTCGCCAAAGACCTGTTAAATAGTTATAATATTCATTGGCTGTATTTGGGTCAGTTGTACCTGGCAAAGGGTTACATGTGCCACCATTGAGGTAGTAAGTAAATGAAGACATGCCCAATTCCTTTCCGAATTCATTATTAGGACCCCGGAAATAGTCAACACCAATCATGGGAATCTTATCGCAATAAGTATTTGTACCACCACACTCACAACCTGTAATACCATCAAAGGCATCTTGATTGTATACATACATCAAACTTCTTGTCGTATCGCAACCAATAAAGTCATCTTCAGAACAACCCAAGTCAGGGTCAGCCCACATGGCGAAGTACATGGAGTCGATATCCGTTTTAGCGCGGTTAATAAGTTTATACCGCTGGAAAGTCATATCATTCAACTCATCATTTGTTTGATAGTTAAACGCCTGAACTTGGACTTCCATTTGAATTGGAATTGAACGCAAAGAGTTGGTATGTACATTGCCATTGTCATTATAGACCCAAAACACCATTTCATCAGGAAAAACATCAATATCACACCCCTTTATGTCAATAGTCGGATAATCTCCTTTGGTTGGGTCGTAATTCAAGTCTTGATCTTCATCATGAAATTTACCTAAACCTGCCTTTGTTCGAGGCAATGTAAAACGATGAATTTCAAAGAAATAAGGGTTACCATTGGCGGGCCAACCTTTAACACTTTCTGGAATTAAGCTCGGGTCAACTACCGGATTGTTCGGGTCTTTTTCTCTTGCCAATCGAAAAAGACGGATACAAGAATCGATTTCTTTACGATACACGGTAAAGTGCTTATCCCAATTGTCACAAACCGCTTTACTGGTTTGACCATTTTCATTAAGCGGTCCGGGCCAGAAGTCTGTTTTTGGTGGATTACCTTGACGATAGGTTTGAGCTGCCACTTTAAGGTTGCCAGAAGGGTCTTTTCCACCCAACCAAACGGCTCCAGCAAAAATGGAAGAAACAGCTTTCGCGCCTGTTCCTGGTTGTACCTTAGGTACAATATATCCAGGATTAGTTAAATCCCACCACACATCACCACTCGATAAAAGTGTAGCACGAACATTATTAAGCTGCATATCATAACGCGATTTACCCGGATTACAATCAGAGCGATTGGTCACTACTGGGGGGGTATTTTGCGCACCTTTTATCAATTCACCTGGATAGCGCGCATGAGCGATACCGATAACGCTAAAAGCAAGCAAACTTATAAGTGCATAATGGATAATGGATATGCGTCCAATACGCAAACGATTATTTTTCATTATATTAAATTTTAATTCTTTCAAAAACGCTTTTTCAATGATTTAGAACATAAACGTCGCACCTAAATACATCCGACGTGGGAAGAAATAATTACCTGGATTCAATTCACGAATCATATAAGAAAACCTATATGATTCTAAATTGTCAGGGCGAGAGGTCGTAATACCCGCCAAATCACTTTGTCCACGAGCAGAAGTCAAATAACCATCGTCATCTGGTGAACCTGTTGCGCGATAGACGCTTCTGATATTGCGAGTGTCGAGCAAGTTTTGAACGCGGAAATAAGCGTTTATACTGAGGGGGTGCTTGGCATCTTTTGAAATCGCAAACGTTTTGTCAATACGCATATCAACATTATAAGTCCACGGTAAACGTGCACCATTGATTAGACCATCTATCTGCGCGCCACCAAAGGGTTGCGAAATTTTTTGCTTCGTATAAGGGCGACCTGAAACAGTGACCAATTGTAGGTTTATACCTGCATTTTTAAAGATTTCCTTACCAAAAAGCATGGGTCCTGTGTATTTACTTTCGTCAAAACGGAAGTCCGTTGTGAAAGCAAAACGATGACGTTCATCAAAACTAAGTGGAGACAATGCCCGAATATTGCCCCGACGGTTCAAGCCGCTTTGTGAACTTGGGTCAGAACCCGTCCCATCAGCAAACTGTAATGTATAATTAAATTGACCTGAAAAATGACGTGTTTGACGTAAATCGTATTGGAATGTAAAACCTTTAACCGTACCAAAATCGAGGTTGCCATAAGTGACATACTCTGTCAAGTTGATTGGTCCTGCCAAATAACGATAATAACGTTGTTGAATCATATCGCGCATTTCTTTATAATAAGCTGCGATTTTGATACCCGAAGTCGGTGTCAATTCTTGTTGAAAACCGACTTCATAGTCAATTGTTTTTTCAGGTTTAAGATCTGGATTATTTTTAGTACCCGTCCTTTCGTCAAAATAGAAATAATCCAAAGCCGTCATTGCCGTATTAGAAGCTGGACGAGCCGTCAAAATGTCATAATGTGCAAAGAAATTCGCCTTTTCGCCAATAGGAAAAGAGAACGCTAAACGCGGCATGAAGTTCGTCTGTGGCTGATAATCTGCAAATGAAATATTCGGGTCATAGCCCAATTGCGTAATAGTTGGAAAAGTATCCGTTACATATTTGGCATGAACTTGTGAATTTTCACCCAACAACGTTACTGGGTCAGTTGGTTGACCTGTCGCAGAATACCATTGATCCCCTTTACGATAGGCACGAATAGTGGTCTCACTGTAACGCGCATTTGTCTTCCCATATGTGTTTTCTGTCAAATACACTTTGTAATCATCGCCAACACTTTCTGGTTTTGTAATTGTTTTACCTGGATTATTCTTTTGTAACATAGCATAATAATCCTTAGCCGTCATCATAGTATAAAGGGAATAGGGATCTTTCAATACTTTAGTATTCGCATCATAGCGGTCAACACGCAAACCAAGGCTAAAAATCACGTCTTTGTAACGGAATTTATCTTGAATATATCCTGCAATATAAAGTGGTTGAAGCGGTGCAACTGGAAAAGTCCTTGCGCCTGTTACACCTTTATAAGTAAAGAAATCATTGAATGAATATTGACCTGCCGCTATTTGATTGCCTAAATAGTCAAAACCATAGTAATCTAACAAGTCTTGGTCATTTAACTCTCGCGCCGTAAACATACTGAGGGATAGCTGGTCAGGCGTCAAATTGTTAACATTGCCGAAAGACAAGTAGGGTTGTCCAGTTTTGGTTCTAAGATTTTTATAAAAACCCAAATCCGTTTTATCCAAAATATCCCTATTTTCAGCAGGCGCATACAACTTAACTTTTTGACCTGCAATGAGCGAATCACGACCTAAATACTTCGTCGTATCCACCCCCGTACCATTGATATTGCCATTTTGTAGCTGGTCAGCCAAATTCCATAAACCACGAGGATTAATCGTATAACTACGGTCAATCCGTTGCTCATACATAAAACCCATTTGGATATTATGCGCTTTTTCTTTTGAACCACCAGGAATGATGTCAAAATTAAGCGTTGCTTGACCTGTTATTAAATTACCATCCGTTTTAGAAAAGGTATTATACACTTGTCCCACATTGGAATGGAAATTCCAGACATTGTTAAGCGAACTTTGATTGAAAATGCTGTTAAAAATATTCAAATTATTGCCGCCAAAGCCTGCTTCCAAATCTTTTCCATTTGCATCACGATTATAATTGGCTAATACAGGATTGATATCAGAAAGTTTGTATCCTGCAAAAACCTGACGGTAGCCATTCTGACGTGTCCCCGCAGAGTCCGTGATCAACGTTGGATCCCATCTTGTGTCGAACTGACCGACATAACCGTAATTGAACAATTTATCGCCATGACGTTCATCCATTGCTTTAGAAAAGTTCTTTTCATAGCCAAATTGAAGCGTGTATTGCGCATTTTCAATCGTTGTATTCGTCGTTTTACCCCCCTCAGTATTTCCAAGTCGATGACGGAAACGGAAGTTTGTCCGATACCTATCAGACCTATTCGTCGGATTATTTTGAGAATTAAAAACATCACCCAACGAAATTTTATCATCAATATGGTAATAATTCCCAAACAATGTCACGTCCATATCCTTAGAAATACGCGCATCTAATTTACCTGTAAAGTCGTATTGAGCATACCCTTGATTGGGGCGTAGTTTCAAAGCCTCATAGTCCGAAGCCTTCAACAACTCCGCCGAAGCCACGCGTGCGCCCGAACCAATAACAGTCCATGGGTGCGCTTCCAAATTCGCCAAAACATCGTCTTTCACCTTATATATAGGTAAAGCAGGTGGGCTTGGGTCGCCATTTGTCCGCATCTGTCCCGATACACGAAAGCCTAACAAAGGCTCAGTTATCTTAGTCCCAGTTTTGTCCACGCGTGTGCGCGTCAAAATTGGTCCTGAAAGGTTGACATTCGCAAAATTATATTTGAAAGCATCGAGATACTGAGAGGTCTCTAACTCTACCCCTCCTGTCAATTTCCGAGCAGGTCCTTTGGTTGTAATTGAGATAATACCGCCAACAACGTCACCATATTTCGCTTCCATACCGCCAGTAATAACTTGTAGTTGTTCGATTTCATTGACAGGCACTGTACTCGTCCCACGGACACGGATACCGTCAATGTAATAGTCCGTACCATTTGGCCGCGAACCTTTGATTGTCGGAGTTTCGCCTTGTTGACTCGATACACCCGCCGTAGTGGCGACAATAGAGTTCACGTCTTTCAAAGGCATTTTAGCAATTTGGTCAGAAGTAAACTGCTGCCCTTGAGTAGTTTGGTCAACCTTTACGATAGGGACTTTGTACTCCGTAATGACAAACGTTTCGAGTAACTTACCATTCTCAACCATCTTAAAGTTGAGTGTAATAAGACCCGTTGTGAGTTGCACACCCGTTATACGTTGGGTGACAAAGCCGAGCATCGTACTTTCTACATCATACTTGCCTGGGTCAAGGTTGTTAATACGATAGACACCGTCAAAATCTGCTTGTGCACCAGTTTTGGAGACCCCATTTTTAAAAACAGCGACAATAGCGCCGACCATTGGTTCTCCTTTTTCGTCCAAAATTTTGCCTGACAATGTTACTTGAGCATAAGCTGTCAGTCCTAGAAAAACAAGAATAATAGTTGTGAGTAAATGTTTTTTCATCATTCGTTACCGATTTAGGTATTGAAAAAAAGCTTGATTGTATTCGCAATGATGCGTGATTGATTTGATTTATGATAAATATTGTGCAATATTAACAAAACACATATTTATATCATAAAAGAGAGCGAGGCAAATTGAGAAATTTCGCCTATCAGCATAACTTTAATACTTTTACTTATTTCTCAAAGTTATACTTTGCAAAATAAGTAAATGTCATTTGAATATTTGTATGAATAACATTTTATTAAGGTTTTAGAAATTCTGAAATAACAAAAACTCAAAAAGGAATCTCATAACGCAATATTTTCTTTAAAAGAATTTTTGCCAAACGCTCTTTTGATTCCACTGTCCACCCAGAGATATGAGGAGAAACAATGACATTTTCAAAAGCAAACAGTTTTTTGTATAACGTTTTATCCCCCTCAGTATAAGTGCCTGTTTTTTCATTTTCAAAAACATCTAAGCAAGCCCCTCTTACTTTTCCTATTTTCAAAGCCGCCACCAAATCTGCTGTTTTCACCACATTTCCTCTTGATGTATTGATTAAAATAACATCTTTTCTACAATTTTTGATAAAACGAGCATCTGCAAAATGCCTTGTTTCATCTGTTAATGGCAAGTGAAAACTAATAATATCCGCTTCCTCTTGAAGTTTTTCTAAAGAAACCGCTTCAATTGTCGAAAACTCATAGTTTAAACCATCGTAATCACGCCCTAATTCAGAAGAAAAATTCCGCGCAAAAGATGTGCTGCTCAAGGAACTCATTTTACCCCCCTCAGTATTGACACGTGGATATCGAAGATTAGATATTGGAAAAGACATGTTTTCTAAAAAATTTGGAGGTAAATACTTGTCATATACCAATATACGCATACCCAAACCCACTAATTTGGTAGCAAAACTACTGCCCGTATGCCCAAAACCAATGATGCCAATTGTTCGCCCACGCAATTCAAAACCACGATTTTTCTCACGTTGCCAATCCATTTTTTTAACTTCAACATTGGCTCGATTTAAGTTATTTGCGAGCGACAACAACATACCCAAAGCCTGTTCTGCAACCGCATTCCGATTGCCTTCGGGTGAACTCAAAACAGCAATTCCCTTTTCAGCAGCATAAAAACGGTCAACGATTTCCATACCCGACCCCAATCGACCCACAAAACGAAGCCGTGAAGCCGCGTCTAACATCGGTTTATCTACTTTTATTTTAGAATTAATAATCAAACCGACATATTCGCTGATAACGAATCGTACCTCATCATCGGTTATTTCAGGTTCATAAACACATGTGAAACCAGCGGCTGTCAATCCTAATAGTAACGACTCATGTACATCATCTGTAATAAGAATTTTCTCTTGCATTTAAAATTTTACAATTTAGTCAATCAAATTTCTTAAAAAATAAAAAGCGATAAGCGTCTTTATGAGAAACTTATCGCTTTTATTTTTTATATTTAACCATATCAATATCAAATATCTACATTCGCATACTTCGCATTCGCTTCGATAAAGGCGCGACGTGGCGGCACTTCGTCACCCATAAGCATTGAGAAAATGTGATCCGATTCGATGACATCTTCTATAATTACTTGTTTCAAAATACGGCTATCTGGGTCCATCGTCGTTTCCCACAATTGGTCTGCATTCATCTCGCCAAGACCTTTATATCGTTGCGTTTTTACGGAATCGTCATTTTCCCCTTTTGCATACTGACTAATGGCTTCTTTGCGATCTTCTTCTGTCCAGCAATAACGGAATTGCTTACCTTTTTGCACCTTATAAAGTGGCGGTGCTGCTACGTATATATGTCCATTTTCAATAAGTGGACGCATATAACGAAAAAAGAACGTCAAAATCAAGGTCGTAATGTGGCTACCGTCGACGTCGGCATCACACATGATAACGACTTTGTGATAGCGCAATTTTTCAATATTCAGAAAACGCTCTCCCTCTGCATTTTCAGCGATACGGACACCAAGTGCCGTAAACATGTTCTTAATCTCCTCGTTTTCATAAATTTTATGCTCGAGTGCTTTCTCTACGTTCAAAATCTTACCACGAAGCGGTAAAATCGCTTGAATATTACGGTCTCGCCCTTGTTTTGCAGTACCACCAGCCGAGTCACCTTCGACAAGGAAAATCTCTGAATCAACAGGATTTTTAGACGCACAATCCGCCAATTTACCAGGTAAACCACCGCCCGTCAATGAGCCTTTGCGCTGCACCAACTCACGTGCGCGCTGTGCTGCATGACGTGCTGTTGCTGAAAGAATCACTTTATCAACAATCTTTTTCGCTTCTGGCGTATTTTCTTCAAGCCAATGTTTGAGGTATTCGCCCAAAATCTGACTGACAATAGCCGTAACCTCCGAATTGCCGAGTTCGCCTTTGGTTTGACCTTTGAACTGTGGTTCAGGTACTTTAACCGACACAACCGCCGTCATACCTTCACGAAAGTCATCGCCTGAGACTGCTTCTTTTATTTTTTTGAACAAACCGTTGTCTTCGCCGTAGTTCTTAAACTCACGAGCCAAAGCCCGACGGAAACCATTGACGTGTGTACCGCCTTCGCGTGTGGTAATATTATTCACAAAACTGAACACGTTTTCGGCGTAGCCTGTGTTGTAAGTAAACGAAATTTCTACCTCAACATCGTCCTTTTTACCTTTAATAAAAAGCGGTTCACTGATGATTTGGTCGCGGGCTTCATCAAGGAATTTGACAAAACCTTTCAAACCTTCTTCAGAGTAAAACTCTTCAATAGGATAGTCTTCGTTTTTAGCATCTTGTCGTTCATCTATTAAACGAAGGCGTAAACCACTGTTCAAATACGCCAATTCACGGAAACGATGCCCTAAAGTTTCGTGCTTATACACCAATTCCTCAAAAATCGTTGGGTCTGGTTTGAAGGTGATTTTTGTACCCGTTTTGTCCGATACGCCAATCGTTTTGACACCGCCCAACGGAATACCTTGCGAAAACTCTTGTTCAAATATTTTTCCTTCGCGATGGATTTCAGCTCTAAGGTAAGACGACAGCGCATTAACGCAACTGACACCCACACCGTGCAAACCGCCCGATACTTTGTAGCTGCCTTTGTCGAATTTACCGCCTGCGTGAAGCACCGTCAAAACAACTTCCAAAGCTGATTTTTGCAACTTTTCGTGCATACCCGTTGGGATACCACGACCATCATCTTGTACGGATATTGAATTGTCTTTATGGATAATGATTTCAACATTATTACAATAACCCGCCAAATGCTCATCAATAGAGTTGTCAATAACCTCCCAAACTAAGTGATGAAGACCCTTTGTATCCGTCGAACCGATATACATACCAGGGCGCAAACGCACCGCTTCCAGACCTTCAAGAGCTGTGATACTGTTATGATCATACTCTTTCTGTGGTGCTATAATTTCTAAAACTTCTGTTTCTTCTTTCATGCCGCAAATTTACAATTTTTTGAGTGTTTAAAGAAGTTTTAAGGGGTTTAAAATTATATCAAATGACTATTTCTGCCCCCTCAGTATTTTTCGCTTTCAGAGCAGTTACTTATCTTACTTATAGCACTTTTCAATAAAGGGCAAAAGGCGTGAGACAAAGGGCAAGAGAAAAAGGGCAAAAGGTTTTGAATATTTATTATTTTAAAAAATAGCATCGTCAATGGCTATTATTTGAGCCATAAAATATTAAGAATGAATATTTTAGCATAAAAAATTATTTTAAGTCCGACCTCGAATTTGTCAAGTTGCCTACCCATGTAGCCCTCGCCTGTTATACTTTTACAGTACAAAATCATTTTTCATTAAATCACTTATTTTAGATTAATAGTTCTGATAATGCCGCTATAATCAGAATTAAATTTCTTATTTATAGAAAAAACCATTCTTCTCTCACTTTAAAAATCAAAATATTACGAAAGGGAAATTTAACCAGCTATACCTAATAATAATGGCATTGTGTTCAAGTCTTATACTCAATGCCCAAACCACGATTTCTGGTTCTATTAAAAACGGTGATTCAGGCGAGGCACTCACAGGGGCAAGCATCATCATCAAAGGCACATCTGTTGGTGCGGTTTCAGATGACAAAGGGGCTTATCGCATCGAAACAACCCTCAAAACACCTTTTTCAATCGTAGCGACTTTTATTGGCTACGCCCAAAAAGAAGTACTTGTTACTGAGGGGGGGCAAATTACGCTCAATTTTGTACTTGGCGAGCAAGCGCAGATGACGGATGAAGTCGTTGTTTCGGCTTCAAGACGGGCTGAAAAAATTACACAAGCCCCCTCGACAATCAATGTCATTAATGCCAAAACCATTGAAGAAACACCGACTTTTAATATCGGTGAATTGGCAGCGCGTCAAAAAGGCGTGGATTATGTTCGGGCAGGTGTACTTGGTACTGGCTTAAATGTGCGGGGCTTCAATTCAGCTTTCAACCCAAAAAATTTGCAAATGAATGACAACCGTATTTCGTCACTCGTCGCAACGGGCTTACCTTTTGGCTCTTTGGGTACAGTGGTGAAAGAAGATATTGAGCGTGTGGAAATCGTTCTCGGTCCTTCATCTGCCCTTTATGGACCAAACGCCAATAACGGTTTGGTCAATACCATTACCAAAGACCCGCGTGTCTATCAGGGCACAACAGTGGCTTTGGGGGCGGGTAATCAAAATGTTTTGACCGCTCGATTCCGTCATGCGCAAGTTTTAAACAATAAATTTGCGTTCAAACTAACGGGTGAATACACAAAAGGTACTGAATTTGACTACGTGGACACCGTTTATATCGGTTCCGACCCGCGCAGGTCTTTGGCTAAATCGGAAATTGACTTGAATAGAGATTTCAATACAATGCGCGGTGAAGCGTCTTTGTATTACAGTCCTGTCAAAGGTCAAGATATTATTTTCAGTTATGGCGGGTCTAATTCAAATAACTTGGCACAAACAAACGCAGGGCGTAATCAAATCAAAGATTGGCGGATTCAGTATTTCCAATTGCGTTATTCATCGCCGCGTTTTTTTGCACAGGCTTATTACACTTCGAGCCGCACCGACAGCACCTATGCCATAAACCAAACAACTCAAAATTATTGGTCTTACAGAAATGCGGGTTATTCTGATGCTGAAGCGCGTCCTAAAATGCTCTCAACCCAATGGTTTCCATTGAGTGCTACCGACCCTAAAAATGTTGGTCTAACATTGAAACGGGGTTCATTATTTCAAGATAAATCCAATCGTTTCAATGCAGAAGCGCAATATAACAACAATTTTGGTGGAGTAAATCTTGTCACAGGCATACAATATCAAGCCGATAATGCCAATTCAAACAGCACATATTTGCTTGATAACAATGGGGAGGGGGTGAAAATCAATCAACTCGGTGGCTATGCGCAATTGGAAAAAACATTTGCAGAAAAATACAAATTCGTTTTGGCTGCTCGTGCGGACAACCACGACCGTTATGGTTTCAATTTTATTCCAAAAGCCGCTTTTGTGTATTTGTTGCCTGAAGGTTCGTTCAGGTTGACGTATGGACAAGGCATTGCCGCGCCAACGATTTTGAACTTGGAAGGCAACCTCTTTGGTGGTTTGGTTTTAGGTAATAGTCAAGGTTTTACGATTCGAGATTATGATATTGCCACTAAAACAGTGACAGAAACTAAAATTGCGCCTTTAAAAGTTGAAACCCTCCAAACATTTGAAATTGGCTATAAAGGTTCTATTCAGAAAAAACTGTATATTGATGTCAATGCGTATTACAATACCTCTGAAAATTTCTTAAGTCCGCTCATCAACATCGGTGCAAATAGCAATCCTAACATCAAACGCACCGTGTCAAAACGCGGTGACGACCCTATTTCAAAGTCTATACAAGGTGTACCTGATACAGGCACAGCGACAATTTTAACCTATTTGAATTTCGGAAAAGTGAACACTTATGGATTTGATATGGGTATCAATTATTATTTTACAAGCCAATTCAGCGCGGCGCTCAATTATTCGTATTTTGATTTTTCAGTGGATAAAAATGATAAAAACAATGACGGGGATAAAAATGGCATTGTCAATACGCTTGATTTGCCCTTAAACACGCCTAAAAACAAAGCCAGTTTGGCTTTTAATTACAGCGGTAAAAAGTTCTTTGGTTCATTGTTCACGCGTTGGGTACAATCTTATGATTTCTTTTCGGGTATCAACGTTGCGGCTGCTTCTAATCCTGAAATTTTCACCAATTTAGGTGCTTTTCCACCCTTGGGTTTACCTGCAGAAAAGTATGAATTGAAAAAAAATGCTCGTTATGGGCGCAATTTCAATTATGGTCCATTGGGCGGTTTTGTGAATGTGGATTTAGGTTTGGGCTATCGCATCAATAAAGTTTTCACCGTTGCAGGACAAATTACCAACCTTTTTGACAGTAAAAAAGTACGTGAATTTATTGCTGCGCCTTATATCGGAAGGTTGTATCAAGTAGAATTAAAGGTGAATTTACCGGCTATTAAAGCCAAATCATAATTAAATATTTTTTTATACATTCAAATTTAATGCGAGGCATACTCCGCAGTATGCTTCGCATTTTTAAGTAGTATTGAGTCATAATCGTGTGTTGAGATTTTAAAACGATTGATTTTCAATAACTTACGCGCATCTAAATACTTAATACTTATTACTTTAAAAACTATTATGGTCACAGCTACTGCCATCATTCTCACGCTCTACGCAGCACTTATCATTTGGTTTGTTGTGCAAGGCGCAAGAAAAACCCAATCTATGTCCGATTATGCTGTAGGCAGTGTGCAATTTTCGCCATATATGGTGGGTCTATCTTTGGCAGCAGCGAGTACAAGCGCGGCGACATTTATCATCAATCCGGGTTTTATTACTTTGTATGGTATCAGTGGCGTTTTGGCATTTGCGGTTTTTATGCCTCTAGGTAAGTATTTGTCCTTGATTTTTATGACCAAACGCTTTCGCAAACAAGGCATCAACGTCAAAGCAATCAGCATGGCACAATGGATTGGGCGGCGGTACGAAACAAAGTGGGGCGCCATATTCTTCGCTGTTTTATCCTTGCTATTAATCAGTTTTATGGTTTTGATATGCGTGGGCATGACAAAAGTCATTTCACAAGCCTTACAAATAAGTGAAATACCGACTTTAACGGGCATTGTGGTTTTTGTGTTCGGTTACATGATGTTTGGCGGGGCTAATTCAATGGTTTATACCAATACCATTCAGGCTTTTTTGAAATTAATTGTCGCTATTATCCTATTGGGTTCGGGTTATACTTATTTCAGCGAAGGTATTCACCATTTTTTAGAGCAATTGAATCAAATTGACCCTTTATTGACTGCCACAACCAACCCGAAAAGCCCGCTTTTTAGAGATTATTTTGAAATTATTTTTTGTCCATTTGTCGTGGGCATTGCCATAGTTTGCCAACCGCATATCATCACAAAGTCCCTTTTACTGAGGGGTGATGAAGATGTCAATAAATATCTTTTCACAGGTATTTTAGCGGAAATTCTTTTTTTCAGCGTCGTTTTTGTCGGTTTATATGCCCGTTTGAGTTTTCCAGATTTGATGAACAATGGTGCAGCAATGAAAATGGACGGTATTATTCCCGCTTATGTGGTCAAAGAATTTCCTGTTTGGCTCGGTTTGGTGGTGGTATTTGGTTTGATTTCATCGGGATTAGCCACGTTTGAAGGCTTAATTCAATCGCTTTCAACGACTATTACAACAGATATTATTAAAAACAATCCTCAATCCGCAACCTCCAACCCTCAAAATACTGAGGAGGATAAGATGATGTTTTTAAATAAAATTGTCATTGTCTGTTTAGCCCTCATCACCTTTTTCCTAACCAAAGAACAGCTTTTAAATCCCAAATTGAGCGTCGGAATTTTCGCCCAATTAGGTGTTTACGCCTTTTTTTCAGCCGCTTTTATGCCTGTCGTCATGGGTATTTTTTTGAAAGATGTTCCCACTATTGCACCTATGTCGGCTGCTATAACAGCCGTTGTCGTCCATTTTGGGACTTATTTTGGTAGCATATCGCTGTATTTAGAAGGTGTTGTTAAAAACCCTGCGGTATCGGCGACGTATGCCATCTTAAGCTCTGTCATAGTGGGTTTTGGTTTGTATTTTTTGAAAAAAAAGCCTACAACTTCAAATTTATGAAAAACGCAAATATCATATCAACTGGCGCATACGTGCCTAAGAAAATCATAAAAAACCAGTATTTTAACGATTATTTTGGTGAAGACGTGGACACATGGCTGCGGCAAAATGTGCACATCTATGAACGCCGTTGGTGTGCCGACAATGAGTCCACAGCCGATTTGTGCGAACACGCTGCCAAACAAGCCTTAGAACGGGCGGGCATTTCCGCCGATAAACTCAATTTGCTCATAATCGCTACCGATACACCCGAATACATTTCACCCTCAACGGCTGCCGTTGTGCAACACCGCATTGGGGCAACAAAGGCAGGTACTTTTGATTTAAATACTGCTTGTGCAGGTTTCGTTACGGGTTTAGATGTGGGGTCAAAATACATTTTAGCCGACGACCAATACGAATACGTTATGGTCATAGGCGCGTATGCGATGAGCAAATATTTGAATAAAGATGATAAAAAGACGGTCACGCTTTTTGCCGACGGTGCAGGGGCTGTTATACTGAGGGGGGTAAAAGAAAAGCGCAAACGGGGCTTTTTAGCATCAGAATTGATTTCAAAAGGCGAATTTTACGACTGGATGGGCATTTATGGCGGGGCAACCCACACGCCTATCTCAGAACAAGGTTTAAAAAATAAAGACCACTTATTAAAATTTGTTAAAAAATTCCCCAAAGAACTCAATCCCGAAATATGGACAATGATGGCAAATAATTTATGCCAACGTCTCAACATTACGCCTTCTGATATTGACCATTTTTTTATGACACAAATCAATATCCATGCGATTTGGGAAACGCTTAATCGCTTAAATTTGCCCCACGACCGCGCTGAAACGGTGATGCAGCACTACGGCTATACGGGTTCGGCAGCGATACCAATTGCTTTGAATCAGCGTATGGAAAAAGGCAATATTAAAAAAAATGATATTGGGCTATTTATTGGGTCGGGCGGGGGATTGGCTTTTGCAAGTGCGGCAGTTCGGTTTTAAAACACATAGCTTTTTTTAGATAAAAACGCTTAAAAAGGCTATATTTTCCATGTGTCTATGTGTTTTAAAAAAATCTAATATCAAAAAAATGAAAATCATACAACCCGATTGGGCAGCAAAATGGGCTTTATACAGCCCCGATAAAATCGCCTTAAAAGAATATGAAACAGGGCGGATATTGACTTATTCGGAACTGAATAAGTGGGCTATGATTATAGCTGGTTTTTTATATGGTTTTTATGGCATTAAAAAAGGCGATAGAGTGGCGGTTATAGCGGAGTACAATTTAGAATATGTTGCTTTGTTTTGTGCGGCTCAAAAATTGGGTTTTGTCCTCGTTCCAATTAATTACAGGTTATCAAAACCAGAAATCGTGTATTTGCTCAAAGATGCCGAGCCTATGCTGGTCATTTATGAAGAAAAATTTCATCATATTGTACCCGCGATACCTTTCGTTTCGAGCATATTGTTTGCCAATATTGAAGAACAGATTCATACCTTAAGCCAAGTTCCGATACGGCAACGGTTCAAAAATCCGCTTTTACAAGAGCATGACCCCGCTTTTATCCTTTACACAAGCGGTACAACAGGCTTCCCAAAGGGTGCAATTTACAGCCATAAAATGCTGCTTTGGAACAGCCTCAATACCGCTATGAGTTTGGTTATCAATACCGAAAGTCGGACTTTGAATTGTATGCCACCTTTCCATACAGGCGGTTGGAACGTGCTTTTAACACCCTTTTTACATCACGGCGGCTATACCTGTTTGTTAAAAAAATTTGATGGAGCGGCTATTTTACAATTATTGCAAAGTGAAAATTGTACGCTTTTTATGGGTGTGCCGACTATGTTGAAAATGATAGCCGACTTACCAGAATTTGAAAAAGCCACATTTCCAAACCTCTTGTACATCATCGTTGGCGGTGAACCCATGCCAATTCCATTGATTGAAAAATGGGCAACTAAAAACATAGCGATTCGACAAGGTTTTGGCATGACAGAAGTGGGCCCCAATTTATTTTCCTTGCATCAAGACGATACCTTGCGTAAAAAAGGCTCAATTGGTCGCCCCAATTTTTTTGTTGAAACAAAAATCGTTGATGTACAGGGTAAAATAAGTGACAATGGCGAACTTTTATTGAGGGGACCTATGGTCACGCCCGGTTATTGGCGCAATGAGAAAGAGACGAAAAAAAGCATCGTTAAAGGTTGGTTTTATTCAGGTGATAGAGTGCGGTGCGATGCAGAAGGCTATTTTTATGTGATTGATAGAATTAAAAATATGTATATCAGTGGCGGCGAAAATGTTTATCCTGCCGAAATTGAGCGTGTGATTTTGACACACCCCTCAGTATCTGAGGTTGCCATTATTGGCGTAGCTGATGCACAATGGGGTGAAGTCGGCAAATCTTTTATAGTGAAAAAACAAGATGCACAACTAACTGAAAATGAATTATTTGAATTTTTAAAAACACAACTGGCAAAGTTTAAAATACCAAAATATATTACGTTTTTAGACGCTTTACCCAAAAGTGATACAGGTAAAATCAATAAAAAACAATTAAAAGAACAGGCATGAAAGCGTATATTATTTTAGGATTTATCCTCTTCAGTTCATGCAAAACAGCTGTCAAAACCATGCAGAACGTACCCATTTTCCCACCCAATAGTATAGCTGCTATTTTGCAGTATCCGTTTTCTATTAAAACGGTGAAATTGGATAACCAACAAGAAATCGCGTATCAAGAAGCGGGTAAATCAAGCAAAACGCCACTTGTCTTCATTCACGGTTTGGGTAGTTATATGCGCAGTTGGGATAAAAATTTCGACGCATTGAGCTTAACAAGACACTGTTTTAGACTTGATTTGTTGGGTTATGGCAAATCGAGTAAAGCCAATTATGAAAGCGGTATGGCGTTTTATGCCCACAACATCAAACAATTTTGTGATAAATTGAAATTTAAAAAAGTTATTCTAGTCGGTCATTCAATGGGCGGACAAATTTCAGCTACAACCGCTTTGTTGTATCCCGATTTGGTAGAACGCGTGGTTTTGATTGACCCCGCAGGTTTTGAAACCTTCACCGCAGCACAAGGACAAGCCCTCAAAAGTGTCACAACACCTGCCGTCATTCAAAATACACCCGATGACCGCACCCGCCTCAATTTTGCCGTCAACTTTCATAAAGGTATGCCCACTGATGCCCAATTTATGATTAATGACCGTTTTTCAATGAAAACGTGCCCTGATTTTGAGACATATTGCCGTATTGTTTCCCGCAATGTTCAGCAAATGTTAGAAGAACCTATTTTTCAAAATTTGAAAAAAATACAGCACCCGGTGCTTGTGCTATTTGGTGAAAAAGACGCTTTGATACCTAATCGTTACCTCAATCCGAGCCTCACTACTGAGGGGGTAGCCAAAACTGGAACCCAAGAAATGCCTCATGCTCAATTGTTTATGCTGCCCGAAGCGGGGCATTTTGCGATGTGGGAACAAGCGGATTTAGTGAATAATAAAATTAAAGAATTTTTAAAACAAAAAATATGAAAAGATTAGAAGGCAAAGTAGCTATTGTAACAGGTGGTGCAAGCGGTATTGGCAAAGCCACAGTTTTAAGATTTGCAGAAGAAGGTGCAAATGTCGCGGTTTGGGATTTAAACGAAGAAAAGGGCAATGAAACGGCGCAAATAGCATGGAGTTTTGGCGTAAAAGCCCATTTTTCAAAAGTGAATACCGTCCATGCCGAAGAAGTACAAGCGGCAACGGCAGCCGTGATAGAAATGTACGGACAAATTGATATTCTTATCAACAACGCTGGCATTACCCGCGATGCGACCCTTTTGAAAATGACCGAAGAACAATTCGATATGGTCATTGACGTGAACCTAAAAGGGGTTTATAATTGTACGAAAATTGTTGCGCCCTTCATGGTCGGGCGTGGTTATGGACGTATTGTGCAAGCTTCATCGGTAGTGGGTCTCTACGGCAATTTTGGGCAAACCAATTATGTGGCGTCTAAATCAGCCGTTATCGGCATGACCAAAGTATGGGCGCGGGAATTGGGGCGCAAAGGAATTACCGTCAACGCCGTTGCCCCTGGCTTTATCGCTACAGATATGGTAGCAGCGATGCCCGAAAAAGTGACGGATATGATGAAAGAAAAAGTACCTTTACAACGTCTCGGTACTGCCGAAGACGTTGCCAATGTCTATCTTTTTCTTGCCTCCGATGAAGCGGCTTATGTGAATGGGGCAGTAATTAGTGTGGACGGCGGGGTAGTTACATAATTAAAAAAATGAAAAATAAGCTACAAACCTTCACCCACTTTGCCCATAATCTCTTACCTCATGAGACCGAATACCTCCTGTCTGTCCAGCAATTTCAAGACAATCAAAAGGTTGAAATTTTAAGGCAGATAGATTTTAATGGTAAAAACCGTGCATTATTCAAGCCTTTTGACGAAGAAATTGACAAACGCAAATACTCCAGCCTCAAATCGTGGATAGAAGAACACCTCACAAAAATTGATGTGGATACCCAATATGAGTGGATTACACTGATGCATAAGCGTATTATGACGGATTCGATAACGTCCGAAGAAGAAAAAGATTTGCTCAAAAGCATCCGCGAATACCCCTTGCCCGATAGTAGCGGTGCAAAATGCCTTCTATCGTTTTATTTTATGCAATTCTATGAATTGGTGCAAGATTATCGGCAATATTTGCTAATTCGGATGCGCTACAATGAGCATTTACAAACCGATATTTTTTATAAAAATTACAAAGAACAATACGTGTATTGCCGTTCGGTAAACGATAAAATGCACGATGTCACCTTAGATATTGTGCAGCAATATTCAAAAGGTGAATCCGAATCCATTGTTTGGGAGGAGTGGCTCACCGAGCGTTTTTATGATAGCCAATTAGACGGTTTAAATGCTTATTATGCTCTTGTGCGCCTGACTTTTATCTACAACAATTATAGAAAATTTGAAAAACTGCGCGATAAATACGATTATATTGATGCCAAATTTAAACTTGGGGCGTTTTATTCCAAAAGATTATTGGTGAATTATTACGGCAATCGCTTGTTGTTGCATACCCGTTTTAAGGAATACGACAAGGCAGAATACTATGGTTATCTCTCAATTAGGGTGAAAAACAGCGATTATGTGCATTATGTAAACAATCTTTGCGCCATTTTACTGAGGGGGGGTAAAAATGAAGCGGCATTAAAACTCATGCGAGAAGCACACCCCGAAACAAAAAATATGCAGAGTTTTCACAACCGTGTTGGGTTTGTGAGCTTTTACATCAAATCTTTGAATGTCAATGGTTTATGTCGAAATGCAGAAAGCTACGGCGAATCTTTTTTACGGGTCTATCAAAAAGAAATTTTTGAACATCGCTGGCATTTGTTTTTTACGGCTTACATGGAATCGCTTTTAGGGCTGCGCAAATATCCTAAATTGCTGCAAACTGTACGCCGTTTAAAATTGCTTGAAAAAGAAAAAAACTATTGCAAAGACAATTCATACTTACCTTCCATTTTGTTGTATCAGACCCTTGCTGCCTATAAAGAGGATAAAATTCATTTTGATACATTAAAAACGACCTTAAAAGAGCAAATCACAAAGTTTCAAGAACAACCCGATAGAAAACGGCACGTCGAAAATATTGTCCACATCATCAATGAGCATTTATCGGAATGGGAAAAAAGTATTCGGTTGTCATGAAAAATAGAGCAATATATGTTAAACGCAAAAGGCAAAACCTTTTGAAATCAAGTTTTGCCTTTTGCTCTTTGCCTTTTGCTCTTTAATCCTCCTCCTCTTCTACCCGAATACCCAACACAACCAATGCTTTTTCAGAAGCCATTTGCTCCGCCGATTTTTTATTAAAATCATCGGCAACAGCTATTTTATTGCCGTCGAGCAGCACTGCCACTTTAAAGCGGTCGCGTTTCTCAAACTTGTATTTCGCAATAACTTTGTAAGCCACTAACTTACCGTTTTTCTGCGACCATTCGAGGAGTTGCGATTTGTAGTTGTCGTCAAATGTCTCTAACTCATGGATATCCAAATACTTACGTAGTAGTTTTTTAACCACATAACGTTTTGTCTCATTGTAACCACATTCGAGATAAATCGCGCCGACCAATGCTTCGACGGCATTGCCCAGCATAGACCGACTCAGGCGTGTGTTGTTATACTCCAACAGGATGGTATCAAGTGCCATTTTGTCACCGATTTTGTTGAGCGAACTGCGTTTAACGATTTTTGAACGCATTTTGGTCAAAAAACCTTCATCCGAGTTGGGGTATTTGTTGAAAAGATACTCCGCGACAATCGTTCCCAACACCGCATCGCCCAGATATTCAAGGCGCTCGTTGTTTTGTCCTCCCGCACCATTGCTTTTTTCGGCATTGGTTGATTTGTGAAAAAAGGCAAGTTTATACAGTCCTAAATCGGAAGGGACATAGCCCAATATCTGTTGTAATCGCCGCGCAAGGAGTTTGTCTTTCGAAAAATTGTAGTTATAAAATTTTCTGATGTAACCCAAAACCTAATGTATATTGAAAAAGTTATTGGTTGCTGGGCTGTTGAGTTATGTCTGTATTACTAAGAAAAACATTCAGATTTTAGGCTAAAAGACAAAACGCATAAGCATCAAAAAAAATCATAAAATATTGACTGTCAATATTTAAACTTTCGTCAAGTTTCAAAACTTGACGAAAGTTCTTTGTGCATAATCTTGTTTCAATGCTTATACTTTTTTAAGCCTAAACTATCTCAAACGTCTTTTTTACTGAGGGGGTAATTTTAAATAACTCAAAAACCCATATTTAAAGTCTCTTAAAAATCACGGTTGTATTATGACCACCGAAGCCGAAGCCGTTACTTAATACGACATCAAGGCGGCGTTGTTGCGCTTCGTTGAAAGTCAAATTGAGGCGATTATCCATTTCTGGGTCATCTGTGAAATGGTTAATCGTTGGCGGCACGAAGTCATTTTGCATCGCCAGAATCCCTGCAACGGCTTCTATACCACCTGCCGCACCGAGCAAATGACCTGTCATAGATTTTGTCGAACTGATATTAATGCCGTATGCTTTTTCACCAAAAACACCCATAATTGCCCGTAACTCAGCGACATCACCCAACGGTGTTGACGTGCCATGTGTATTGATATAATCCACTTGGTCGGGCAACAATTTGGCTTCTTTCAAGGCGATATTCATACAATTGATAACGCCTTTTCCTTCGGGATCGGGCGCTGTCATGTGGAAAGCATCGCAAGTCATACCTGTACCAACCACCTCGCACAAGATATTTGCACCACGCGCCACGGCATGTTCATATTCTTCCAAAATCAAAGCACCACCGCCTTCGCCTAACACAAAGCCATCGCGGTCTTTGTCGTAAGGACGTGAAGCCGTTGTTGGGTCGTCGTTGCGGGTACTCATAGCGTGCATTGCTGTAAATCCGCCGACACCCGTTGTCGTAACCGTTGCTTCCGAACCACCCGTAATCAGCACATCTGCTTTTCCCAAGCGAATGTAATCAAAAGCATTGATAATCGCATGATTTGCCGTTGCACAAGCTGATACGGTCGCATAATTGATGCCTCTAAAACCGTATTTAATCGCTATTAAACCCGCAGCGATATTGGCAATCATTTTTGGAATCAAAAAGGGATTGTAACGTGGCGTACCATTGCCGCGTGCAAAATCCGAAATTTCATTTTCTATCGTTATCAAACCGCCGATGCCAGAGCCAAAAATGACACCCGCACGGTCAAGGTCTATGTTTTTTATATCTAAACCACTCATTTTCAAGGCTTCATCAACAGCGACGATACCAAATTGCGCATAAAGGTCGATGCGGCGCACTTCCTTTTTTTCTATAGCAACCTCTGGTTTAAAATCTTTTACCTCACAAGCAAATTGTGTTTTGAACAATGACGCATCAAAACGTGTAATCGGTGCAGCACCACTCACACCTTTTTGAAGGGCTTCGCAATACTCGTTTACGTTATTTCCAATAGGCGTTACCGCGCCAATACCTGTTACGACTACTCTCTTCATAAGCTAATTTTATGATTTGCGGCAAAATTAGAAAAAATTAGTTGATTAGTCATTAGTCATCAGTCATTTTTAGTCTTTGGTCATTTTTAAACAATGGCTAATGACACAATGACAAATGACTTATTGCATCTGTTGTTGCAGATTTCCGACATTAAAATTCCCTCGCGGTGCTAAAATACGCCAATGCGTCAATTTGTCATCGGTTTCAAAATTAAAGCCACTAATCGTTTCTTTTTCTCTTGTAATACGTGTATATTTTGTAGAACGAATAATATTCGTCGCTTCGTCCCAAATCAACTCGCTCGTTTCCAAACGACCGTCTGTTTTACTTTGCCATACTACGCTATCGCGGATAATAACTTTCCGATTTTTTTCGTCCCGAATAGCATATTTACCCGTCAAAACGCTCATTTCCTGCTGAAATTCGTCATAAAAATACGTGACTGTACCATCAGGAAACACCTGTTTCGGTTCATCTCTGCCCGTATAATACAACATGGTCGGACCTGTCACTCGCACTTTTACGCGCGCCGAATCGGAGTAAATAATCTCGACTTCTTTCCCTTTTTCAATGCCTAATTGGTCGCGTGTGATATTAGGTGCTTCCGCTTGTTCATTGCTACATGATACGATTATTGTCAATGCAACAACCCAAAAGCAATGAGAAATAGTCCAAAGCCCCCCCTCAGTATTTTTACTAAAAAAGCCTTTTAAGAATCTGATTTTCAAGATTTTATGATATTTTATTAGCAATATGATACCTAATTTTGGTGCAAAATTAAACCAAAAGCGTTAGCGTAGGCTTTTTTGTTTGTGAAGATTTTTTTAAAAAAATGCCATGCTTTCTAATGAATTTTAACATCAAAACAAAAGTCTATACTCTTTGTTTGAAGCACCCCCTCAGTATATACGCATGAAAAAGCCGATTTTCATTAGAAACTTGGCTTTTTTTATTGCTTCTGTGTCGTTACCTTTGCGCGATTTTTTAAAGAGGTATCCCTCAGTATTATATTGATAGACAAAACAAAATGAACAAACATACCAACCAAAACTTATTTGAATCTTATGATGATGATTGGCATTGATTATTCTTTGATACAAAAAGTAGTGGCTATTTAGTTGCCCATAAAAAACATGGTTTGCGTGAATTGGCTCAAAACGTACAAGTAGGGTTACGTCTTGCTCGATTAGGAGAGTGTATCGAGTTGCTTCCAGATACACCTAATATAACGTCTGCTGATGCTCGGCGAAATAATGACATTTGGGAAATTAAAATGACAAATGGTTCTGAAACCAGTATTCAAAATAGGATAAGAAAAGGAAAATTTCAAGCAAAAAACATTTTTCTGGTTTTTCCTGAATTTTTTGATGAAGCGGAAGTGATTCGTGCCTTAATAAATGCCGTCAATGTGGACAAAAATGTGAAAATTTCAGTTTTGCACTTGTTCTTTATAAATAGCAAAATTGCCGTATTAACCCGTGACGATATTCGTTTTCGACGATTTGAGGCATTTTTTGAAGCTATAAAATGAGCAACGGCTTAACCGTCGAAACGATTAAGCCGCTGTGTATGGTTCTCCGTAGAGATCCGCTGCAAAGATAAGGATTCTTTCCTTAATTAAACAAATTTTTGTTTTCGTATAAAAATCAACTCTTTAAGCGCATTTTGCGCCATCATGTTTTGTATAACATTACAAATTCAATAAAAAACATTAAAGCAGAGTAAAAATAAAAAGTAATCCGTAAATAAGCCACCATTCATTAATTCGTAAAATTAGTGCAATTCGTAGCTCAATAATCAATAAAAAATATGGCTCAACAAGACGAAATTTTCAAAAAACTCGTATCGCACTCCAAAGAGTACGGTTTTATTTACCCTTCATCTGAAGTCTATGACGGATTAGCGGCGGTGTATGATTACGGTCCTTACGGTTCGCTTTTGAAAAATAATATCAAAGAATATTGGTGGAAATCAATGGTGCAACTCAACGAAAACATCGTCGGCATTGATGCAGCAATTTTTATGCACCCAAAAGTTTGGAAAGCTTCTGGTCACGTTGACGCTTTTAACGATCCGATGTTGGACAATAAAGACTCAAAAAAACGTTTTCGTGCCGACCAATTAATTGAAGGCGTTATCGAAAAATTGCAAGAAAAAGTCAATAAAGAAGTCGAAAAAGCGACAAAACGCTTTGAAAATTTTGATGAAAAGATGTTCCGTGAGACGAATCCACGTTGCGCCGAATATGCGGCAAAAGCTGCTGACATCGAATTTCGTATGAACGACTTCATGAAAAAAGGTGATATGGTCGGTTTAAAAGACATGATTGATGAGTTAGAAATCGCCGACCCCGACACAGGTAGCCGCAACTGGACGGACGTGCGTCAATTGAATCTCATGTTTTATACCCAATTGGGCAATATCGCAGGTGAGGAAAGCAAATTGTATTTGCGTCCCGAAACTGCTCAAGGCATTTTTGTCAATTTTGGCAATGTTCAAAAGTCAACACGTCAAAAAGTGCCATTTGGTATTGCTCAAATTGGTAAAGCATTCCGTAATGAGATTGTTGCACGTCAATTCATCTTCCGTATGCGTGAATTTGAACAAATGGAAATGCAGTTTTTCATCCGTCCTGGCAGCCAAAAAGAATGGTATGCTGCTTGGAAAGAGAAGCGCATGGCTTGGCATTTGGCACTCGGCACCCCTCAGTCAAAACTCAAATTCAAAGACCACGACAACCTCGCACACTATGCTGATGCGGCTGTAGATATTCAATTCGAGTTTCCTTTTGGTTTCCGTGAATTGGAAGGTATTCACTCACGTACCGACTTTGATTTGACGGAACATCAAAAACTTTCAGGTAAGAAATTGCAGTATTTTGACCCTGAAATCAACGAAAACTACGTGCCTTTCGTCGTCGAAACCTCAATTGGTTGCGACCGTATGTTTTTAGCGATGATGTCAAATGCTTTCACGGAAGAAGACGTTCCCGATGCAAAAGGCGATGATGCCAAACGCACTGTTTTAAAATTACACCCTGCCCTTGCACCCGTAAAATGCGCCATTTTACCTTTGTTGAAAAACAAAGAAGAATTGACTTCAGCAGCAATGAAAATTTTTAATGATATGAAATTTGTCGTCAATTGTCAATACGATGAAAAAGATGCCATAGGTCGCCGTTATCGCCGTCAAGATGCGATTGGAACACCTTATTGTATCACCGTTGACTTCCAAACTTTGGAAGACAATACGGTAACAATTCGTGACCGCGATACATTGCTACAAGAACGCATCAATATTGCAGACATCGAGCGCATTGTTTTACAAAAAACAGATATGCGGCGGTTGTTGGAGAAATTGTAAAAGTACCCCCCTCAGTATAAAAAGTAAAAAGCCTTGCAAACGATGTGTTTTGCAAGGCTTTTGCTTATTTGTCGTTACTCAATACTCTCGTTCACCAAACTCACTGGCTGGTAATTTTGATTTTTTATCTGACTGATTGAAACTGTACGCCACATTCACCATGAAAATATTGGTTTCTAAAATGTAATTAGTCGTCGTATAAAAGTTGCTACCAAAAGTTGTGATGCGCTGTTGGTTCGTTCTCATTTTGCCAAAAGCCATATTTTGCCATTGTACTGTTGCATTCATTTTATTATTCAAAAAAGTCTTTTTGACAGACATATTGGGCAAATAAAAGCGCGAATCTTCGCCTTGTGCCGTTTTTCGAGCCGATAAATAGGTCAAATTGAACTGTGCGTTCATTGTTCTTGCTATTTGCCAATTGATATTTGTATTGATACTGTGAACCCAACCGTTGGTATTGACATTCACTTGATTCTCAAAAAGACTGCCTTTAATACTCAAATGATAGATATTACCACCCAAAAATATTTTCAATTTTTTAATGGGCGACAATGTCAAGCCAGCTTCCGAACCCCATAATTGTGCCTTACCAGCATTCGTAAAAATGCGGTTAAGAATCGTATCGTTAAATACACTGTTAACCCGATTAACAATATTTGTAATCTGTTGGCTATAAACGTTCAAATACAATGACCCTTTTTTGAAATCTTTGATGATGCCCAATTCATACACACCGATGAATTCTGGCTTGATGGTCGGGTCGCCTTGTTCGAGTGTTTCGCTGTGTTCCCTTTCAGGATAAGGATTCAATTCGTTATTCGTTGAGCGTTGCACACGCCGACTGTAAGCCGCTTTCCCTTTCCATGATTCGCCAAAATCGATGAGCATATTAGCAGAAGGAAAAAAGTTCGACAGTTTTAAGACATTCGGCGGTGTGCCTTTATTATCATCGAACTCTCGGAACGCATTTTCATACCGCAAACCTGCCGAAAACGATGCTTTTTTATATTGCCCTGCGTATTGCGTATAAAGCGCATGGCTGTTATTGACGATATCTACTTTGGCACTATAAGCTGGATTTAAGACAAATACTGTCCCATTCCCTTGTTTTTCTAAATATTGAAATTGACCTTTCTGAACTTGATTTCTGTATTGATACCCCATCGAAAGTTTGCCAATACTGAGGGGTCTCTCAAAATCAATTTTAAAACGATAAGCATTAAGCGGGTTGTTACCGTCATTAAAAGTGTTTTGGATGGTATCATTTAGGTTGTTTTGATTCAAATTGGCATTTTGGGTATTCCCAAATATATGCGCTTTTTCATACAAACCCGATACCATAAGCACAGCTTCATTGGAGAAAGTATGGGCATAATCGAGATTAAAAACATTAAAATCTCCTGCTTTTTTTACCAAATTACTGTTAAAATATTGGGTTTTTGCAATGACCTTGTTAGTTGCTAAATCTGTTTTAGTATTGTTGTAATAAATATCTGCAAGGCGATATTGGGTGCGGCTACCCACATAAAAGCCGCCCGACAATTCGTCAAATTTACTGGGCTTGTAGCCGACAAGCGCACGAATACCATAATTGTCTCTCTTCAAACTGCGTTCGCCTTGGCTTGGGAAATGAGTAAAAATATTATTGTACGTTGTGTTCACATCGCCTTCTCGTTGCCCTGCTATATCATTTTTTAAATAATTGGCTGAAAATGAAGCGTCCCACTGTTTGCTTCTAAACGCCACTGTTGCATCAAGTCCATAACGTTGTGGTTCAGCCTTATTTTCGTAAGCTCGAAGGCGCGGAAAGCCCAATTGGGCGTTAGTTGTTACCGAAAAACCTTCATTTGTCCCTTTTTTAGTAATGATATTAATGATACCCGCTTTGCCATCTGCATCGTATTTGGCAGACGGAGCGGTAATCATCTCTATTTTTTCAATCGTATTAGCGGGAATTTGCCCTAAAAGAGTGGCTGCATCTACTTGACTGGGTTTGCCATTGACCAAAATCAAAAAACCTTTTGAACCACGTACCGTAATGTCACCTTCTGCATTGACGGATACTGAGGGGATGTTGCGCAACAAATCTGTTGCCGTTCCCCCCTTAGCCGTTTCGAATTGTTCGGTTTTAAAAACTTGTTTTTCTAAAGTTGTCACCATGTTTTGTTTTTGACCACTTATCGTCACCGATTCGAGCAATTGGCTGAGGGGTACTAACTCGATAGCACCTAAATCTAAAGCATTTTGTGCTTTTTCAAGGCTAACCATGACATATTTCGTCTTATATCCGATGTATTCTATTTTGACAACAAACATTTCTTTTGGCAAAGCCTCAATATTAAAATTTCCTTTCTCATCTGATATTTGCCCCTTTACAAGGCTTTGACTGCCCGCCTTTTGTACACTCACCGACGCATAAATCAAAGGCTCGGCAGACAGCGTATCAACTAATCGGCCCGAAAGTGAAATACTGTTTTGTCCCATAATTTGAGCAAAAATAAGAACTTGAAAAGTGAAAATGAGTAACGTAATTTTTTTCATAATGGATAATTTATCAAATAGTTTAATATTAAAATCGCTACAAATAAGTATATTTAGGCAGTAGATTATCTACTTATTGAAACACCTACTCTTTTGATAATCAATCAGTTAGAAGAATGAGTATGAAATGGGCTTTCTGTTTTGCTCAATCTGTAAACTGTGCATGACTGTCATCGGACAACCGATAAACATACTCTTTCAACTTTTGCGCCCATTCCAAATGATTTTTTTCTCTTGAAAAACGCTCTTTACTGAGGGGTTCGCCAAACACATAATTCAGCGTTTGGTTGCGTTGCCGATACATCTCGTCGGCAAGATACAACATTTCTATATTGGCTTTTATGCCTATTTTCTTACGAATATTGGCTAAATTGTAGAAAAAATGAGAGTTTTCGCCGCCAATGAATGTTGGAATAATAGGTTTATCGTAGCGAACGGCTTTGGTGACAAAACTCTTTTGCCATTCCAAGTCACGGACAATACCGTTTTGTCGCCTTGACACCAAACCCGCAGGAAAAAACAAAACGCAATTGTCAGATGCAAAAATCTCATCCATCAAACGCAAATTTTCCTTCGGATTTTTGCCATGTTTGTTAACACCGACGAATAATTCGCCAAAACCTTGAAGATTTAGGAGAATATCATTGACAAAAAAACGCATATCGGGTCGCTTTTGACCCACAATGTGCATCAATCCAATCGCATCTAAGCCGCCCAAAGGATGATTTGCCGCAATGATGCAACCACCTGTTTTAGGAATATTGTCCAAACCCGCAAACGTCACTTTTGCACCCATCTCCGCAAAACAGGCATTGACGAATTCGTGGTTTCTCAAATGCCCATTGATGTCAATAAATTTATTCACTTCATCTTCATGGACAATGCGTTTTAGGTAATTGATAACGAAATTGGGCAGGGCTTGCGCCAACGTTTTATTCTTATCTGCAATGACTTTCCGAACATCTATGAATGGTTTCTGATTCATATTTAGGCTGATAATTGTTTATTCAAAGTTTTTAAAAACGGTTTGTTTCAAGCCCGTCCATTCATTTTTTAAAATACTGAAACAGACGGTATCACGTCTGAAACCATCTGACATGACTGTAAAATGCCTTAAAATGCCTTCTTCAATGCCGCCGATACCTTTTATCGCTTCACGAGATTGTTGATTTCGGGCATCGGTATGCAATTCTACACGTACAAAATTTAAGGTTTCAAAAGCATAACACATCATCAGAAACTTCATATTGCGATTCAAACCTGTCCGTTGAAACGGTTTTCCAATCCATGTCGCCCCAATTGCTATGCGTTCATCGTTGTTAGAAACAGCGTAAAAGCTCGTACTGCCAGCATATTGATTTGCTTTTTTATCAAAAACAGAAAAAGTGTAACGGTCTTGTTTGGTGCGTAAAATAAAGGCATTTTCAATATAAACTGCCAATTTTTCAGGCGTTTCAATGGTTAAAGGTGAATATCGCAACAGATTTTCATCGCTCGATGCGGCGAATTTCAGATTTTCATAATCCATCACCGTCAAAGGGCGCATCAAAACGCGGTCGTTTTCTAAGACAATATTTTTTGTAAAATCAAAAGTCATGATTGATTACTTTAATGATTGAAAGGTTGTTATCCAATAAAACAAAATCTGCTGCAAATCCTTTTTCAATACGTCCAAATTGATGCGCCAAACCTACGGCTTTTGCGGGATACAGAGAAGCCATGCGCAAAGCCTCTTCCAAAGGAATCTGTGCTTTTTCCACACAATTTTGAACGCATTTAAGCATCGTTAAAGCAGAACCTGACAACGTACCATCGGCAATAACATATTTATCGCCATCCAAACGATGTGAATAGGACCCCTTGAGCGCATCTTGCGCCATCACGCGCGGCGTGACAGTATTTTCAGTCACCGCATCAGTTATGAGAAACAAACGCTCGCCCAAAACCTTTTTCGCAATGCGAATCGCGGCAAAATCCACATGAAAACCGTCGGCAACCAAGCTGACTTGCACTTTTGGATGTTCAAAGATAGCTCCAACCATACCCGTCGCCCGATGTTGCAAGGGCGACATGGCATTAAACAAATGCGTTGCGAGATGAATGCCTTTATCAAAAGCGGCAGTGGCTTCTTCAAAGGTGGCGTTGGTATGTCCTGCGGAAACGAGAACGCCATTTTGTTGAAGTAAATTAACGACTTCATCACAGCATACTTCGGGCGCAAGGGTCATTATTTTCACAATGTCTTTGCCTTTATCCAACCATTTTTTTATCTCAAATACTGAGGGGTGCTCTTTGATGTGTTCGATGAGGTGTGCGCCGCGTTTCACCTTATTTATGTAAGGTCCTTCGAGGTGCAATCCCAAAACGCCTTTGCCACCTTGCGCCCAATAATCACGTACAGCTTCAATAGCAGCCAACATAATGGTTTCGGAATTGGTGGCAACTGTCGGTAAAAAATGCGTAGCGCCACCTGCCACACAATAATCATAAGTGGCTTTCAAAGCTTCAACTGAAGGAAATTCTCCAAACAAATGCCCATTGCCGCCATAAATCTGAATATCTATGAAACTCGGTGCGAGCAAATGACCTTCTAAGTCAATGCGTTCCGCTTCTTTGGGTATATTTTGGGGTTCAACCAAAGCCGTTATGACATTGTTTTCGACAATAACACATTGGTTTTCAAGTATTTGAGTGCCTGTAAAAATGCGACCGTTGTGATAGACTTTCATTCTTTAGTTGGATGTAAATTAAATGATTGGTTTAAAATACAAAAGTAAAAGGCTTTTCTGTTAAGACGATACCCCCTCAGTAAAAACACCCTTTTTTGAAAAAAAAATAAAAAAATAATGCCTGTTAGTCTTTAAAAAAAGTCTCTTGACATACCTTTGCGCTCAATTTGAACATCACCTATTAATTATCAAATTGACATGCCGAAAGATTTAGCTCTTAAGTCCGTTCTTATTATCGGTTCGGGTCCTATTATCATTGGT
>JAYTUQ010000310.1:0-1346 GCA_043744455.1 Saprospiraceae bacterium
TAACTTCGTAATTACGCATATTCGAAGTGAATTTTGTTAGAAATATTGTGAAAAAATTAATTATTATGCCTTGCCTTCGCAAAACGCCCGCAAAAATAGTATTTTTAAATGAATTGGACAACGTTTTTTGAAAAAAAGATGATTCTTTATGTTTTGGACTTATCATTACAAATATAAATTAAAAAAAACAATTACATTTCACCTTAGATGACCTTACATTCCTTATATGGTTTGAAAAAAACATTTTGAACCATATAAGGAATGTAAGGTCATCTAAGGTGAAAATTTTATAACCGTTAACAGCACTAAAATTCAATTTATCCAATGCCTATCCCTTAAATAATTTGAAAACTTAGGAAAAGTCTTAATTTTACGCCACTTTTTACTTAGTGTATTGGTTATTGGGGAATTGGTTATTGGTCAACCAATCCCTAATAACTAATACACCAAGAACCATTAACCAATCCGCCAATAGTTTTTCAAACATCATTTTTATAAAATAACAAAGCAATGTCAGTAGCAACTAAGTCTCGTTTAAGCAGTATGGTTCGGAATATGGCAGAATCCGAAACCTTGAAAATGGCACAGATGGCGCGCAATCTTCGCGCGCAAGGTCACGACGTTATCAGCCTTGCGATAGGCGAACCCGATTTTGATACGCCCGACCACATCAAAATGGCAGCGATTAAAGCCCTTACTGAGGGGTTCACAAAATATACGCCCGTTCCAGGTATTCCAGATTTGTTGGATGCTATTTCCAAAAAATTCAAGCGGGACAATGACCTCGATTATGCGCCCAACCAAATCATCGTCTCAAACGGTGCGAAACAATCCATCTCTAACGTAGCGTTTGCGTTGTTGGAAGAAGGTGACGAGTGCATCATTTTTGCGCCGTATTGGGTGTCTTACATCGAAATCGTCCGCATGACAGGTGCAACGCCCGTTATTGTCGGTGCTGGTGTGGACCAAGACTATAAAATCACAGCAGAACAAGTCGAAGCAGCGATTACAGAACGAACGAAAATGGTCTTGTTCTCATCGCCATGTAATCCCTCTGGTGCGGTCTTTACGAAGTCAGAACTACGGGCTATTGCTGATGTGATTGGCAAATATGAAGACATTATTGTCGTTTCTGACGAAATTTATGAATACATCAATTACACAGAAGCAGGCAATACGAGTATTGGTACATTCGATTCTGTAAGAGATAAAACGGTGACAGTCAATGGTTTCGCTAAAGGTTTTGCGATGACGGGCTGGCGTTTGGGCTATATCGGTGCGCCAAAATGGATTGCTGATGCCTGTAACAAAATTCAAGGACAATACACGTCAGGTGCAAATTCATT
>JAYTUQ010000311.1:0-1345 GCA_043744455.1 Saprospiraceae bacterium
ATTGTATTATACCTTAACCATTGAATAATGTCTCAAGATACAACACAGAATTGGTATTTTCAACAATAAATTCGCGTTTTTAATAAGGGTTTTTTCACAAAATGACGGTTTCGTTGACGAGTACCCGTCGCCTGCGTTGGCTTTTGTGTGTGGGCTTTTAGCGGTGGGTTGGCGTTGAGTGCTTTGTTCGCTGATGTGCTTCTTTTTTGTTTTTTTTTGAGTCAAATTTGTTTTTTTCTATCATTTTATTGCCTTTTTATCTCTTTTTCTATTGTTTTGTATCACCCGAAATCTCTCTTTTTTTTCGTATCTGTCAAAATGCACCCCGCAGTATTTTTTTGCCTTTTTGACCTGTTTTCCTATCATTTTGTATCGCCCGAAATCTCTTTTGTCTTGTATCTGTATTTTAAGGATAACAGCCAGCTAACATCATTTCAAATCTTGCATCTACTCTTGAGGGGCTGTTCAAGTCTAATAATTTTATAGTCGCCTCTCCAATAGAGGATAAAGGCAAAATCTCTCCTCTTCTTACCTCAAAATGGTAGAACCAATTTTGTGTTCTTGGGTTGAATAGAGGAATTAGTTCACCACCTAAAAACAAGATTGTGCTGATGTTCGGTCCTTTTTTCCAATTACAATAAGAACAAGCATAGGCAAGGTTTGAAAGAACATCTGTTCCACCGTGTTGTACACCTATAATATGTTCCATATGATATTCAAAACCTACCAAATAGTCTAATACACGACAGTACTCACAACGATTTCCTGCTCGTCCGATAACAAAACGGCGTGTAGTTTTTGAAAAATAACTCATTTATTTTGGATATTAAGTTTTTGAATAGCCTTTGCTTTAGCCAATTGAATGATGTGTTCAAAGACCATATAGCGTTCCATTTCTTCATTTTCTGTGGTACTTAATCCCGCCTTTTTGTTTTTATCAATTAAGAAATTAACTCTATCTTGGGCTTTTGTCGAAACCTTGTAAGTCAATACTTTTTTGGGTGATAGACTTGCCAAAAAATAAGCTAATTCATCAAAGATTGATAGATTTTCTGCAACCATGTTTTATATTTTTATTGTTTAACTAAAATTTTATTATCCCTTTTTGTTAAACACAAAGTTAAGGATTTTATTTAAAATGTCAATCTTTGAAAACGTGTATATCGGTTTTTATCGTTTACAAGTTCTTGATTTTATTTTTCTTCATTTCGTTTATTCAAGGCTCGGAGGTTCTTTCTCATTTCAGCGAACGCAGTCTGTGCAAAAACTCAAATCACAATTTTGGAAACCAAATATTATTCTTAATTCAAAATGAACTGCTGATTATTTCGGAATAATATTCTCA
>JAYTUQ010000312.1:0-1345 GCA_043744455.1 Saprospiraceae bacterium
TGTATCGTCCTGAAATAGGTTGACAAAAGTTGAATACTACTAACTTGTTAAAATACCATTTTAAATAATTCATTTATTTGTGTTTTGGGGCGATTATTAATTTAACTCTATTTTCAGGTTTTACGGATTGGATATGTTTTTCAAACTCAAAAGGGGTCATCATATTTAACTCTAAATGGGGTCTTACATGATTATAATGATGAACAGATTGCTTCAAGATTTTTTTAAGTTCAGTCAAGGTTTCAAAACGATGATGGTCTAAATATTCTTCCTTGATTGTTCGATTAATCCTTTCTGAAAAAGCATTATCCAAAGCCGAAGAGCACATTGAAACCTTGAAATGATAATCCTGTAACATCATTAAATAATCACCCGCAATATATTGACCACCTCTATCTGAATGATGGATTGTACCCTTTAAAGATTGCCCTTTACGAACTCTAATTGCCATTTTAAGGCAACTAACATTGACACTGGCAAGCATTGAGTCAGAGGCAATAAATCCTAATAATCGTCGAGAATAAATATCCATTAACAGAAAGACGTAAGCATGATTTCGACCAATGTGAACATAGGTAATATCGCCACTCCATGCTTGATTTATGCCCGTCAAAATAGTGTTAGCCAGTAGATTTGAATATGTACTAAAGACCGAAAAGGTAGTCCTTATATGGTTTTTCTTGCGTTTTAGAGCTAATCCAGCTTTGGTGGCATACTTAATAAAAATATCTCGACCAACGGATTTATCAGGCATTTGGTGATACAGTTTTTTTAATCCACCACCACCATGAGCCACTCTTTGGGCTTGAATAAAAGTACGAATTCGATCAAAGATAGCTAATTGTTCTTGATTCCGTTTTCGTGCCTGTTGATGAGCTTGACGAGTGATTTTTAAGAACTCATAAAAAGTATTCATCCGACGGTCTTTCAAGTCCCTAAGTCGGTCGAGCGTTTGGTAAAAAAAACCTTACGAAGGTCTATTCCGACCTCTTCTGAGGAAACGGTAACCAAGGTATTTTAAAAATCAATTTCTAATTGCTTTTGACCAATAATACGCTCAAGCTCGGCTACTTTTTTAGCAAGTTGCTCGGTTTTGAGACTTTCAGATTCCAATTCAACAACCATTCTTGTATTAGTTTTTGGGGAAATTGAATATTTTTTAATCCATTTTCTAACGTTATTATCTCGAACGCCATAGATTCTAACAATATCAGAAATTTTAACTTTACCCGAGTCTATTTCGGCAACTTTTGCTCGTTTAAATGACTCACTAAATGTACGGGAAATACTTGTTTTGTCCATAATTGGGGTTGATTTATTTGTCAACCTATTTCAGGACGATACA
>JAYTUQ010000313.1:0-1342 GCA_043744455.1 Saprospiraceae bacterium
AGGTCGCTCTAAAGGCTACGGCTTCGTAGAGATGTCTGACGACGGTGACGGCGCAGCGGCTATTGCTGCTCTTGACAACAGCGACTTTGATGGCAATACCATTGCTGTTAAAAAAGCTGAACCACGTGAATCTCGTGGTGGCGGCGGTGGTGGCAATCGTGGCGGCGGTGGCGGTTACGGTGGCGGCGGTGGTAATCGTGGCGGCGGTGGCGGCTACGGTGGCGGCGGCGGCGGTGGTAATCGTGGCGGCGGTGGCGGTTACGGTGGCGGCGGCGGTGGATACCGTTAGTCTTAACCTACTTTAAGGTGTGGTGTTAATATATACTATCCCTCTAAGTTTTTACAATAAAAAGCACGGATTTCAGCGCATTTTGCTTGAAATTCGTGCTTTTTTATTGCGCTATTCGCCTTTTTAATGGATGTGCTTTATGACATTTTAATGCTAAAAACAGGAAAATACTGAGGGGGTACCCCTCAGTATTTTTTTTAAAATTCTCTCCTGTTACTTCGCCTTTTGGTCATTATTATAAATTTCGCGAATGCAGACGTATTTGCCATCTCGCTTTTCAAACAGTGCCATGTACTTACCGGTGCTGGTCACTTTACCCGCAGCATCTTTTGTGGTCGAAGTGCCAATTTCCAATACTTGATTGCCTTCTGAAAACACCTCAGTGGTTGTAAAACTCATCAACTGACCTACCTGATTTTTAGCAAAATTTTCTTCTTGAGCCTTCTTAATTGCCGCTTTACCTGTCAGTGTAGGCGCATCATTAGGCATGGAAATGGCATCATCGGCGTACAAAGCCATAATGGCAGTAATGTTTTTGTTATTTACAGCATTCGCCCAATTGGCTTCAACGACCTGTATATCGCTTTTTATTTGAGCTAAATCTGGTTTGACCGCTATGGCTATTGGAGCCTCTTTAGGTGCAGATTGCTCACATGATGCAAACAGCAACATACAGCCTAAAAGTGCACTGAATAGATATGTTATTTTCATTTTTAAAAGATTTTTGATCGTTTTTTAATAAAATTTCAATGAGACTGAGGGGTGTGCGAGGTCATTATGACCTTTTTATTGTTGTGTATAATCAATCAATTCCCACAGTTCTTGATTGACCAAATGCCGTGTTTCATTGATGCGCTTTTCGAAATAGGACATGCTCATTTTTGGGTGTACTTTTTCTAAGGTTTTGCTGTAATTGCCACCTGCGTTCATGTCTTCCCATTTATTGAAAAAATCAGAGGTGACGAAATCGAATGGTAGTCCATCGCCGCCAAACACCCGACCGTATAAGCCCCAAGCTGCTCGACTACCCGATTTCATCATTTCGATGTGCAT
>JAYTUQ010000314.1:0-20044 GCA_043744455.1 Saprospiraceae bacterium
AAGGTGCGTAGCACCGTCACCGTATTTTATTTCGTATTTAAAATATTGAGAATCAACAAATTAGAACGGTGACGGTGCTACGCACCTTAAATTCTGTATAAACTGTCTTTTTCTATAAACGGTTTCGGTGCTACGCACCTTTGCATAAAATTAATTTGACCAACTTATTTGTCAGAGTACTGAGTATTTTTTCAAAAATGAAAACTTAGACCCGCCATAACGGAAAAGGAATTGAAACTGATATCAGGCTTGACTTTGGTCGTTTGTCCATTACTTGCGCTATTGATGGTGTAACGAGATTCTACCAATAGCCCTAAATGCTTATTGATTTTTGGATTGAGCGCGATATTAAAAAAGCCACCTTTTACGGTATTAGGTGCATACATATCCATGCCTTCTAAATACAGCACGTCTGAATTTATTTTACCCTCATATTTTATTGTTCTAAAACCATTGCTAAAGCGGTTGATATAGTTATTGAAAAGCCCTAAACCACCACCTATTGATAACCATTTCGATTTGCCAAATTTGAGTTGCGGATTTATGGTAAAGTAAAATTGTTCCTGTTGATACCAACCTAAATAATTCGTCTGTGATTTGGGGTCGCCAAAAGTATTTCCATCTCTATTATATTTAAAATCCATGAAAATAGAATAGGAACACGTACCCATTTCTGCACCGAGGTAAATAAAATCGTACAGTTTCCCTTCCATAAATAAGGCATAACAAGGTCGTATTTTGAGATACGCATTATTGGTAATGGGCTCTCTCCAATCAAATTTTACTTTTGAATTGAGCATGCCCGTTTTCATGCCAATCGTGATGTTTTGGGCAACGCCTAAAAACATAAATAAAACGGTAAAGGCGATTGATAGAATGATTTTTTTCATAAATAAAGTTATTTTAATCATTGGTAATGTACAAAAAATAACATAGTCAAATATTGGACATAGCTTTATAAATAATTGAAAATCAAATAACTATGTGTCAAATTGAAATATGGTGAGTGCGTTTTCAAGTGTTCCTTAAATGCAACAGGCTATTTGTAAAACTCGTTTTTCATGCAAATTTTATCATTTTTACTGAGGGGGTGCATTTTGTTAAAACTGAAACCCAAACCCCAAAAAGAAAGGGAATTCAATGCCTTCTTGATTACCATAAGTTTTGTGTAACTCGCCGCCACCTCGGACAACAAAATTGTAAAAACTATAATTCAGAACTGCAGAAGGTAGGAAAGTCAATTTGGTAAACTGTTGACTGCGGACGGGTTCATTTTCCCAAGCGTCAATGTTTTGTTTAACGAAATCGAGGCGGCTACTCAAACCTAATTCAAATTTGAATGCCTTATTGCCCAAGACCATTTTGCTGCCTAAAAAAAGATTATTGACATCAAAATTCTGCTCTCGATAGATGGTTTGGTCGGATGTGCTGAAAACAGAATACCAAAAAATATTCAAAAGCAAAGAGCTGGTGTTGATGTAGGATTTTGTACCTGGAATAAATTTGCTGCCGATAGTCTCTGAAAAAGAAAAATTACCAACACCGAGGCGGGCATAAAACTTTAAGTTTTCATCCGTTGATTTATAAAAACAACGGTCATAATTGATTGAATTTGGCGAACCACTTGTCCCTATTTGCATATAAATATGGTTGTTGTATTGAGCCGATAACAACGCAAAAGAAAAGGCTGTTAGTTGTATTAGCAAGAAGATTCTTTTCATAGTTAAAGTTATTTAGGTAATTTAATACACATAGCAAAATAAAAATCTGACGTATAGAGATAACCCAAATCTGGGTCAATAGCAATGCCGCCAAAGCCGATATTAGCATTACCATATCTACGATTGCCATTTAAAGGATTTTTAAACTTATTGGGCGAAGGCTCTGCCCATATTTTTTTGCCTGTTGCAACTTCTATGGCATATATTTTTCCAACGCCATCGCAGGTATAATACAATCTGCCATTGTGATACACCATATCAGAACAGCCCGAACCATTATCGCGGTCAACCCATAGTTCATTGCCCGTTTCAGGGTCAAGTTGATATAAAGTACGGTCTGAGGGTTTGACAAAAAATTTGTTTTCAACAAAAATAAATGGAATACCACTCGTAAAATTGGCACCAAAATCTTTCTGCCATTGAATAGTTTTGGTGAGCATATTAAAGCATATTATATCACGAGTAAGTGGTATATATGCCTTATTGCCCAAGACATAAGGTGGCTGCGTACTACCTGTACCAAACCTATCTATATTATTAAAACGGAAATATTCTTTTTTTTGAGTCACATTGTAAGCAATAATATCTGTTCTATTGCCCGTGCCGACAATGTTTTTAAAATCAACGTATCTGATTTGAAAAATGAGTATACTATCACCTGTAGGGCTAAGCCATTGTGAGGGCATTACATGTCGTGGCTCAAAATTGTCAATCATAGATTGAATATGAACTGTATCCCATTTACCTATATCAATATTGGCTGCTACTAAGTATGAGTTATATGTTTTGCCGCCATATCTATCCAAATGTACATGGTAGGCATTATTGTCAATAACATTCATAAAAGGATGTCCATCTCCCTTTTCAAGTTTTGATTGCCATAATGTGCTGCCTGTTGCGTAATCAATGCAATACACATCTTTCCAAGTTGTGAATAAGACTTTCCCATTGGAAAAAAATGCTTTACTACCAGACATGGCGGTAGTTCGATTAGGTATATAATCAACCCATATTCTTTTTAAAAACCCATTTTGGGCATTAAAGAATTTAAAAGTGTCAATTTCAGAGAAAATTGTATTGCGACTGAAGAGTACCTCTTTACCTAATCGAATTGGTGGTATAGAATTCCATTCCGCCGTATCTTTACTGAGGGGTTGTTGCCAAACCAATTCTAATTTAGAGGTGTCGCACAAACCAAAATTACAGGCAGGCGTTGGCACAATGGGTACGGTAGGTATTTCTTTTTGACAGCCAACGAGAGTCAAAGCTATAAATGATAATATATTGAGCATTTTCATTTGTCCGTTATTTAGGCAGTTTAAGACACATAGCAAAATAAAAATCAGACACATAGATATAACCTAATTCAGCATTTATGGCGACACCACTGTCTCCAATATTAGCGTTTGAACGAGCTTTAAAACCATTGAATTTATTAGCAAAATTGTTGGGTGAACGTTCTGCCCATATCTTTTTGCCTGTTGCAACTTCGATAGCGTATAATTTTCCATTACCTCCACAAGCATAGTATAGTCGTCCATTGTGATACACCATATCGGAACACCCCGAACCATTCTCTCTGTCAACCCATAGTTCATTGCCTGTGTCAGGGTCTATTTGATAGAGTGTGCGGTTATCGGGTTTGATAAAGAATTTATTTTCAACAAAAATAAATGGCCTACCACTGGTGAAATTGGCATCAAAATCTTTTTGCCAATGAATGCTTTTCGTAAGCATGTTGAAGCATATTATATCACGCGCAAGTGGTATATATGCCTTATCACCCAATATATAAGGTGGCTGTGTACTACCTGTACCAAACCTATCTATATTGTTAAAACGGAAATATTCTTTTTTTTGAGCCACATTGTAAGCAATTATATCTGTTCTATTGCCTGTGCCCACGATGTTTTTAAAGTCAACGTATCGTATTTGAAATATGAGAATCGTATCGCCTTGAGGACTAATCCATTGTGTGGGCATTTCGTGTATAGGTTCAAAATTATTTATTATAGGTTGAATATGAATAGTATCCCATTTTACTATATCAAGATTGGTTTTTACCAGATAAGAACTGTAAGTCATTCCTCCTTGCCTTTCTAAATGTATATGATATATATCCTTATTAATAACATTCATACGAGGATGTCCATTGCGTGTAGGTACTTCATAACGCCAATTAGTATTACCAGTTGTTGCATTCACACAATACATTTCATGCCAAGTAGTAAACAGAAACTTGCCTTCTTTTTCATACATATTCTTTGTTGATATACTAAACCCTTTATTAAGATAAAGAAAATCTGCCCATTTCCATTTTAAATTACCTGTTTGAGAATTGTAAAAATTCAATGTATCAGGTTTTTCACTATACATTTTTTTTGTAAACAATATGCCCTCCCCAAATATCGTAGGTTTTTGAGATGCCCACTCTGTGGTATCGAAACTTAAGGCTCGTTGCCATACCATCTCAAAATGTGGGGTATCGCAGTTGTAAACGCATATTGGCTTTGGTGTAGGAACAGGGATAATGTTTTCTTTTTGGCAATTTGACATTAAAAAAACTATAGAAAGAGATATAATAATTGACATTTTCATTGTTTTATTTTAAATAGCAACACTTCAAAAATTAGATTTAGTAATAAATATAATCTTTTGAAGTGTTGTTTTAGTAAGTAAATATAATTTTTACCTTGGACTCGTATAAAAATACGTTCCATATTGACCATCAAATAATTCATTTAGCCTATCTTTAGTATTAGTATCATTACGCATTTGCTGATGATTAGAGCCTATCATTTCTTTCGTATAAATACAACCAGGGAAATTACTTGCCGACTGAACCAAAACGACACCATCGCTTGGTAAAGGCGGATTAGGTACTGGAATGGTTTCTTGATAACTATTTCCAGTTAAATTGCAACCTTGTAACCAACTGCCGTTACCGACACATTCATTAGGGTCTGCTACATTTGTTGTCCAACTATTGATAGCATTGCCGTCATAATCGTAATCAGAACAATTACATTCGTAGAAAGTGGTAATAGTAGGCGTAAAAGTATATGCGCCAATGATTGTTTTGTATCTATCATTTGCAGTATTCCACCAGTTGACACCCTTTTGCCATTCGGTTCGTATTTTTAAGGCTTCATTTCTATTATTATTAACTAAGGCATCATTAATAGTGCAGCCAATAGGATGAACTATCCATTGCCACCAATCACAATAGAGAAACGTCAAAGCACTGTAAGCCTCTTGCCAATAAGCTACTTTATTTTGATATTTCTGGAGGTTCATATTTACTTTATCGACCAAACCATTGTCATCATCGGCAGAAAAAGCCTCATATTCATTGGGTTTTTTATTCAAAACATTGTGCATCACGCGCCAAACAGTGGCTTGGTCATCTTCAATGCCATAAAAGGCAACTTTATTAGCTGTGGATTGGAAACTATTCAGTAAAGCCAGAGGACGAGCACCCACTTTGTAGTCTTCTGTTATTGGTTGCGTAAAATCATTAAAAGCCAATGGCGCAGCACTGCCTAAGAGTTTGCATATGGGGTCTAATATTTCTCTTACTCTTTCTCCAGAAGTTATTAAGTCTAATGCAAAACGGGTTTCTACTTCTTCCTCTGCTGGTCCAGCAAGAAGTTCTGTACAAGCTTCATCAACAAAACCACTAAACATATCTTTATTATTAAGTATCTGTGCCCCTTGATGCGGCGTCCCAAAAGTAACAATACCATTTATCCGTCTTTCAAGCCAAGGGTTTTCAGTATAAAGACGGTCAACAGCCCGCGCTACCAAACCACCTTGACTATGAGCGATGATAAAATTATTTGATTTGTTAGTAATGCCAAATGTGGCACTAATTGGGTCTGTATTAAGAATTTTGCCTTGTACATAACCCGCAGCATTATCTAAATTATAAATTTGATTTTCATAACCCAATTGTTCCGACCAAACTTTCCGAGCAGGAAAGCCAGCTATAGGCTGTGTGCGACTATATGCAGTCGCATTAGCGGCTCTTGACCATGCTGCATTGTCGCCACCCAAACCGTGCAACCAGTATATAACACGTTCAACACCTGTATTTTGAGCTGATAGGTAAGGCGTAACAGCTAATAAAAATAAGAATATAATGATATTTTTCATTTTACATGAATTTTAAAGTGAAAGGAAAACTATTGCTTAACAAAACGTTGCATTAACTTCTGACCCGATTCTGATTGTATTTGAAGAAAATAAATGCCCGTACTTAATTTTTCAATATTAATAGACTGTAAAGAATATTGAGCTTTGTTCTGATAAACCATTTGTCCAAGCATATCTGTAATCATTATTTGAGGCGATTCTTTATAAATACTGAGAGGTATCTGTACCCAAAGTTCTTTTGAAGCAGGATTTGGATACACTGTAAATGATACTTCTTGTTCGTTATCTAAACCATTATTATTTTCAGGACTTGACCGCCCATGAACAGGAATACTAACATTATAATTTATAATATTTTGTTCCATGAAATGCCATAATCTTCTTCCACTATCATTTCTTCTCATATTTATTTCACGTTTATATATAGGTATAGTTTTCCCTGAACGATTAGTCTGAAATTTTTGCTGCAAGCTAAAAATCAAATCCCTTCCCTCAAACTGTCTATTTTCAACAACTTTATTAACGGAATCATAAAGAACTTCTTTATCATTATCACGTATATGGGTTTTGCCATCAGGATAATTTTTTATCTTCACCCCACGATTTCGTAAATCCGTTATTTCGTCATTTCTGATGCGTCTAAATTCAGGTATATCTTGAAAAGCGTGTTGAGGGTTTGTTGAATATCACCCCCCTCAGTAGTTTCAATTACTTGTGCAGACATCCGTCCGAATCCAAGCAACAGGATTAGGGAAAAAACGATGTTTTTCATCTTTTTTAATGTTTTGAAAAATTTAAAAAATTAAGTTTATTGATTGTTATTGGTATTGCATATCAAAAAAGCCTTCGGTAACTGTCGCAATATCTACACAACCAGAATCACGGTTAATCGCTCGAAAAGAGAAAGTTCCTTTGATAATCTTCTTAATTTTATCCTGTTCTGTAATCACTACTTTATGATTTGATAGTGTATCCATATAATACACCTGACAGTTACGCGTATAGTCCGTAAAAGGGATAGCTCCTTGAATTGTAGAAATTTTGACTGAATCATTTACAGAAAAATCAATACCAATAGATTGGTCTTTTTTTACATTCCTTGCATGAATAGTGAAAATATCAGAAAAAGGCAATTTACTCATCCGCAAATCATTGCCAAGAATATCGCGTTGAAGAGGCACTGCCTCCCAAAAGACACCATTGACTTTGCAAGTGAATTTGTTGACGTGGGCAGGGTCAACAGGCGTTTTGTTGCAACATGACATAAGAAAGCCGAATAAGGCTAATAGAAAAAGATACTTTTTCATTGTTTTTAAAATTTAGAAATTGAAGGAAAATTGTTTTAAAAAAATTAGTGTTCTGTTAGTTGAAAAAATTAGTGTTCTGTTGGTTGAAAAAATTAGTGTTCTGTTGGTTGAAAATTATCTTTATCATTTTCAAGCTTCACAAAAGGTTTAGCCTATCCCAGCAGTTAGCCAACTGCCTAAAAAATCACATTCATTGTTTTTCCGTTTAAAAATTAAGGAGAATAGACTATCAAAAATAAATGTGAAATCGTTTTTGTGCACCCAAAATCAACATGTTGTATGTTACAAAGATACCCCCCTCAGTATTCCACATCCAAACAAATCCTTTGCGGAATTTGGGAAACTGTGTGCCTTGTTTTCCAAATTTTGAGAAATATCAAAAATACATTCCCAAATTTTGGGAAAAGATTTACCTTCGTTTTCAGAATTTGGGAAAAACGAACTTTCTTTTCCCATTTTTTGACAATCCATTCAAAAATCAACGAAAGAACAAACATGGCATCAAAGGAACTTCAGAAAAATTTCTTCAAACAGATTCAGACCAATATTGACCCTATTAGCTTAATAGATGAATTGATAAACTTACTCCACATCAGCGCAAGCGGTGCATATAGGCGTATTAATGGCGAAACTTTGATGTCTATTGAGGAATTGACCGCCGTGCTAAACCGTTACCCTATGGTATCTTTTGAAAGTTTTATCAGACCACAACAGATTGCGTACAATTTCCCATCAATGATTGTACCTCCTCAAAATATGTTTGAATTTCTGGATGCGATAGAAAAGGATATAACACAAATAGCGGCATCGCCCAATGCTTTTATTTCTTATGCTGCAATGGAAGTGCCTTTTTTTCAATATTTGCTTGTGCCAGAGATTGCTGCCTTCAAACTGTATATGTGGAGTCGAACCGTTTGGCATTTAGAAGGGTCGAAACATCAATCTTTTGAATTGGAGAAAAATAAAACTCAAATAGTTTTTCAGAGTCAAATAGAAAGAATAGCGCAACTCTATGCGTCAATAGCAGGAGAGGAAATTTGGAATAACAATATGCTCGATATTACGCTCAATCAAATACGTTATTGCTATCATGCAGGGCGGTTCAAAAAAAAGGAAGACGTGCCAAAATTGTTTGATTTACTGAGGGGTCTTATTCAAAAACTCAACAACATCATCATCTTTGGCGAAAAAAGAAGTGGTGATGGTTTTGCCCAAGTACAAGTATGGTACAACGAATTGGTACAAAACAATGCTTTCATTTTGGTTCAACTCTCTGAAAAACAACGTTTTATATACACCATTTTCGATGCGCCTAATTTCATGAATTCAAGCGAATCTCGTATGTGTGCATACAGCCAAGCCTTTTTTAATCGCTTAAAAAGCTATTCATTGCCACTCAACGAAGCGATGAACGACAACAACCGGCTGCTTTTCATTAATCGGCTCAATAAAAAAGTCAATGCTTTTGAACAAGATTTATTTGACAATAATTAGCCTGCAGCAGTATTTTGAATAGCCATAAAAAAGGCGATAAAACCCAAACAGAGTTTTATCGCCTTTATATATTTTTAACAGTAAAACCTACAATCCCAGTTCGTTCGCCGCCGCCAAAGCTGCCGCAGACAAATGCGGATGCTCCAATTCAGGAGTCACGAAAGGACGAACACCAATAAGACGTTCCACATCTGACTTCAACAACACTTCTTTTTCAAGGAGTTGTTTTGCCAATATTTCTAATTCAGTGCGGTATTTTGTCAGTAATTTTTTGGCACGATCATAAGCATTGTCCGCCAACTTCCGTATTTCATTGTCCATCAAAGTCGCTGTATCTTCTGAATAAGGACGGTTAAATGATTCGTTCATCATGCCATAATAAGAAACATTGCCGACATTTTCGTTCATACCATAAACCGCCACCATCGCATAAGCCATACGGGTCACTTGGTCAAGGTCGCTTTGCGCACCTGTCGAAATTTTGCCAAAAATGATACTTTCAGCGGCACGTCCACCCATTGTCATACACAAACGATCGAGTAACGCTTCAGTGCGGGTGATGTATTCATCTTTTGGCAGATATTGAGCATAACCCAACGTACCGATACCACGTGGTACAATCGTCACTTTCAACAAAGGCATTGCGTGTTCCAAAAACCATCCACAAACAGCGTGACCTGCTTCATGATAAGCAATAATTTCCTTTTCGGCAGGGGCAATGATTTTAGATTTGCGCTCCAAACCACCAATCACTTTATCGAGCGCGTAGTTGAAATCATCCATTTCAACGCCATTTTTGTTGCGCCGAGCCGCGATTAAAGCCGCTTCGTTACAAACGTTGGCAATGTCCGCACCTGCAAAACCGGGTGTCAATTCAGCTAAAACAGCAGGATTGACATCTTCTGTTGTTTTAATATGGCGTAAATGCACATCAAAAATCTGCGCGCGACCACGTAAATCGGGCAAATCAACGCCAATCTGACGGTCAAAACGACCTGGACGCATCAAGGCAGAATCTAAAACATCGGCACGGTTAGTCGCTGCCATCAAAATAACGCCTTTATCGGTTGTAAAACCGTCCATTTCGACCAATAATTGATTCAATGTATTCTCCCGTTCGTCGTTGCCGCCTTGCATCGCACCACGACCACGTGCGCGACCAATGGCATCAATTTCATCAATAAACACAATACATGGTGCTTTTTCACGCGCTTGACGGAACAAATCACGAACGCGACTGGCACCTACCCCAACGAACATCTCAACGAAATCAGAACCTGAAATGGAGAAAAACGGCACACTCGCTTCACCTGCAACAGCTTTTGCCAATAGGGTCTTACCCGTACCTGGAGGACCTACAAGAAGGACACCTTTAGGGATTTTACCGCCCAACGCAGTATATTTCTTAGGATTTTTCAAAAAGTCAACAACCTCCATTACTTCCTCTTTCGCTTCGTCGAGACCTGCTACATCAGAAAAATTGATGTTGACCTTACCATCTTTTGAATCAAAAAGTTGAGCTTTTGAGCGTCCGATATTAAAAATCTGACCACCAGGTCCTCCTCCGCCACCACCAACGCGACGCATAATAAAGACCCAAAGACCAACCATAATCGCAATCAACAAGAGCCAATTGAGCAAGGGACCTAAGAAATTGGGTTGTTCTTCAAAATCGGAAAAAACCACTCCAGATTCAGGATTCTTTTTATAAAAATCTTTAATCCTTTCCTCATACACTTTGGAAGGAATTTCCATATAAAAGTTAGGACGATTCGGAAATTTGCCTTTTGTTAGACCATACTTTGACAGCCTATCGTCTTTCAAAAAGATATGAAGTTGTTTCTCATTGACGACAGTGACTTTTGAAACATCACCTTCCTTGAGCATAACTTCATATTTTTGCCAGTCAATATCCTTCTTTTCAGTAGTGCCCCATTGATAGGCATTGAAGCCAATCAAAACAAGAGCAATCAAACCGTAAATCCAGTATGACCCGAAACCACCGTTTCCATTGTTGCGCGGTTTGTTATCTAATTCGTTGTTATCCATTTCTTTGTTTGAAAAAATTTGCCCCCTCAGTATTGTCTCAGCTAAGAGGGTGTTTTAAATTTAAAACTTTTTATTAGGGCGTTTTAGTCCACTTTTTATTGTATTTAATAGGTAGAATTAAAAAATTAATAAAAAATCCTAATTCTGTAGTCTAATATTTCAATCAATATCAGCGTATTCTGTTGTCGCACCGTCGCTCCATAAGTCTTCTAATTCATAAAAAGCACGTGTTTCACGCAAAAAAACATGAACGACCGTGTCAAAATAGTCCATAACAATCCAAGTGGATTGCAAACCGCCTTCAATATGACTGGGTGTCACTTGAAGATTTTCTTTTACTTTGCGATAAATACTATCCGTAATAGCACGCGCTTGAACGTTTGATTCTGCTTCACAAATGATAAAATAATCGGTTGGGGAATCATAAAGTTTACGTAAATCAATTTTAACAATACGTTTACCTTTAATATCATGCATTGCATCAACAATTGAATCGTTTAATGCTTCTGATGTCATCTTATTTTTCTTAAAAACAGCTTGTTGAGTACTCAAAATTTTGTCTCTTTTTTTACTTTTGTTAATTACCTAAAATTTAGAACGCAAATTTACAAAATATCAATGACTTTAAATGCGATTAGAAACACCGTTTTCTTAGGAAATGTTTGGTATCACTTCGATTCTCTTCATTCTACTAACGATTTAGCCGCCGAATGGTTGTCCAATCCCATAGTTAATCATCAAAACATAAACCACCAAAGTTTTGTGCGCACAACAAATAACGGACAACAAATAACCAAAATTACTGAGGGGGTCGTCTTTACCACCTTTAATCAATTGGCAGGACGAGGACAAATGGGCAATAAATGGTTGGCTGAACCCAATCAAAACATCGCTTTTACGACCATTTTATACCCCAATTTTCTTGATGCTCGCGAACAATTTCATCTCAACAAAGCTATCGCACTTGCCGTTTATGATTTTTTTAATCATATTTTTGCATCATTGAATCCATTATTAGCACAGGAATTGAAAGTAAAATGGGCAAACGATATGTATTTTCAAGATGAAAAAATAGCAGGTATTTTGATTCAAAATGCTTTAACAGGTAGCCGCTTACAACATTCTATTATTGGTATTGGTTTGAATATCAATCAATTAGATTTTCCAACCGATTTTAATGCTACTTCATTAAAACGTATTTTAAAAGAAGATTTCGACCTTTTTACGCTTATTGAACAATTGGCTAAAGCCATCGAACAACGTTATTTCCAGCTCAAAACAGGGGATTTCAAAAACCTGCATAAAGAATATTTGTCCAAATTGTATCGCTTCGGTATTGAATCCGCCTTTCAATATCCCAACGGCGAGCCATTTAGAGGTACGATTATTGGCGTTTCCGATGTCGGGCGTTTAGAGGTATTGACGAATGAGGGCATCAAAAATTTTGATATCAAAGAACTTAAATTTGTTATTGATTAACAAAAATGACTAATCATTTATTTTGGCTTAAATTTTGACCTACAATGTTTTTTCATACATTCTTAGTTTGGCGACCGAGTTCTGAGCAATTGGAATTCGGTCGTTTTTTTTGAAAAAATCTTCAAGGGCTTTGTTTCTTTGCAACTTAAATAACGAATGACAAAATGATTATTGACTCATTAACTCTCTTACAACTTGCTGATTATCAAATATTTGTCGGCAATTTTTGGTCAGAATTTAAAGCCTTTTTACAACAAAAAAACTATACGCAAACTCTTGTGCTTGTAGATGAAAATACTGAGGGGGCATGTTTGGAACGCTTCCGAAGCCATTTTCCTGAAAAAATTCACGTCATCCGTATTCTTTCGGGTGAGGTAAATAAGACAATCGAAACGTGTCAAAAAATTTGGCTTCAGATGTTTGCCGCCAATGCGGATAGGCGTTCCGTATTGATTTGCCTGGGCGGCGGTGTTATTGGCGATATGGGTGGCTTTTCAGCGTCCACTTTCAAACGAGGCATTGATTTTATTCAGATTCCGACGACCCTTTTATCTCAGGTTGATTCTTCAATCGGCGGCAAATTGGGTATTGACTTCGCCGCCGTCAAAAACTCAATTGGTGTTTTCGCAAACCCAAAAGCTGTATTTATCAGTTCCGATTTTTTGACAACTTTATCGGCGCGCGAGGTGCGGAGTGGCTTCGGTGAAATCATCAAACACGCTTTAATTGCAGACGCAGAACAATGGGCAGACCTTATCAAAATAGACAACTTAACGACTGTCGATTGGAATAAAATCATTATACCTTCCTTGAAAATCAAACAGCGCGTAGTAGAAATTGACCCTTTTGAACATGGTTTGCGCAAGGCTTTAAACTTTGGTCATACGATTGGTCATGCCGTCGAAAGCATGGCTTTGGAGACGGAAAACCCTTTGACACATGGCGAAGCAATAGCGATAGGTATGATTTGCGAGGCATATTTATCCCATTTACTGAGGGGTCTATCTGAAAAAGAATTAAGGGGCATCGTGGCGTTTATTTTAAAAATATATGGCAAGTATGATATTCAATTCTTTGATTTTCAAAAACTTATTGCCTTAATGCGTCAAGATAAAAAGAATGATGGTGATGAAATCAACTTCACCTACTTAACAAAAATAGGAGAGGTCGCTGTGAACTGCACAGCGACCCCTCAGTATATTGCCGATAGCCTTAACTTTTACATTAATCTATAAAAAGACTACAACAATTTGGCTTTTACTTCAATTTGAGAAAAAATATCAACATTGATTTGCTTAGTGGTTGCTTTGTCTGTTATTGTCTTTGCCCGAAGTGTAAACTTGTCTTTTTTGATATAAGGTGCAAGGTCATTTCCTGCAACAGTTAAATTGAGAACCGTACCTATATTGTCTGGTACGTTTGTAATTTCAGCAATTTTCAATTCGCCCAAACCTGGTGCTTGAATATAGACTTCAACAGAAGAAAGGAAGTCAAAACGTTGGTCGCTGGGTGAAGTAATGGTCATTTTCATCTCTTTCAAAGTCACTTTATCAATCAAATTCGTGTTCGTATTACGCGATGAAAACTCTGATTGAGAATTGGTGGTGATTTCAGGTGTCAGTATGTCAATCGGTAAATTGATAACCGAAGATGGCGGATATGACACTTTAGTCGTATAAGTTAATGGAAAAGTAAGCGCATCGTTAATTTTTTTACAAGCGCTTGTCATAATTAGAGCAAAAATGCTCAACGTGAAAACTGATTTTTTAAGCATAATTAGTTTTTGTTTAAAATTTAAAATTAAGTGATTTCTAAACATAGATAACGAAAAAGTATACGTCAAAAGTACATAAAATGGTTTTTGAACCCTAAAAAAAATAGTTGAACCGCTTTGCTGCTCAACTATTTTTTTTAAAATCTTACCCCCCTCAGTATCATACAGACATTTTGTCTGTCAATTTTTCAATGATTTATACGATTCAAATTTAGTAATTTTCTTTATTCACATTTCTAAATAATTACTTCAAAACAAACTTCATTTTATAATCAGCGTTAACCTTTCCGCGACGAATATTTTCTAATTTATTCCGAATCAAAGTGCGTTTTACAGGCGACAGATGATCGGTAAATAGGATGCCATCAATGTGGTCATACTCGTGTTGAATAACGCGTGCATTCACACCATCGAAAGTTTCAGTATGCTCCACAAAATTTTCGTCGAGGTAACGAATGGTCAAAAATGGTTTGCGAACGACTTCGCCGCGAATATTAGGAATACTTAAACAGCCCTCTTCATAGCTCCATTTTTCGCCAGATTCTTCGATTTTATAGGCATTGATAAAGACTTTTTTGAAGCCTACGTCTTGATTTTCATCTTCTTCTTTTTCAATCTGTTCCGTATCAATCGTAAATAGGCGAATCGAGTGTCCGATTTGAGGAGCAGCTAAGCCCACACCATGCGCTTCGTACATGGTTTCCCACATATTTTCAATAAGTTTAGATAAATTTGGGTAATCGGGCGAAATATCTTCTGCCACTTTCTTCAATACAGGTTGCCCGTAAGCATAAATTGGTAATAACATCTTTTCGTTATTTGTTACTGGTTATTAGTGTATTGGTTATTAGTTATTGGTGTATTGGTTATTGGTTATTGGTAGAAATACGAGTAACCAATACACCAATCCACCAATAACCATTCAATAGGTTCTTTCCCATTTTCCATTGGCTTCCATCCATTCTTTTATGATAAGGGACGCACTGATTTTGTCCACCAAAGACTTATCTCGCCGCTTCATTTTAGGGATTCCGGCTTGTAAGATGATGCGTTTTGCTTGAAGACTGGTGTATTCTTCATCTTGCATGTCAACAGGAATATGAGGAAAGAGTTTATTTATATCAGCAACGAACTGCCGTATCTTGGGCATGATTTCGGCATCGGTTTCGTCGTGTTTTTTGGGCTCACCGACGATGATTCTCTCAACCTCTTCAGTAAATAAATAGGTTTTCAAATAATCAAGCACGTGTGCCGTCGGCACCGTTTCGAGTGGGCTTGCGATAATTTGCAAAGAGTCAGTCACTGCTATACCTGTGCGTTTTGTTCCGTAATCAATACCGAGTATTCTTGCCATGCACCGCAAAGTTAGAAAAAAGAGAAATGTCTAAGGTTGCTGCGAATTGTTTTTTTAAAAATAAGCGTTTTTTCTAGAAATATTGCTTTGTTTTAGCCTTGAATATCTATTTTCGCCACAAAAATTAAATAATAAAATAATGGAATCTCTCGAACAACTGCGCTACCCTATTGGCACAATGCCCATTCCTGTTTCTTGCACTCAAGAAGAAATTCAAAGCTGGATAATGGACATCGAAAAACTACCCAAACAACTCCGTGATGCCGTTCAAAATATGCTACCCGAACAGTTGGATACGCCTTATCGTCCAGATGGTTGGACGGTGCGACAAGTCGTCCACCACATCGCAGATAGCCATATGAATGCTATGGTGCGTTTAAAATTGGCTTTGACAGAAGATAACCCGACAATCAAACCGTATGAAGAACAGTTGTGGGCAGAATTAGCCGATAAGACAATGGACATTGAGATTTCGTTATCCATTATCGAAAACCTACATCTACGATTTGTAAAAATACTGAGGGGTATGCATATGGCTGATTTTAAACGTACTTTTTACCATCCAGGTTTGGCTCAATCTGTTGCTTTGAGTGCTTTATCGAGTATGTACTCTTGGCACGGGCGGCATCATACGGCGCATATTTTAGGGTTGAAAACGCGTGAGGGTTGGTAAAAGAATTAGGAATTTAAGAAAATTGATATAAAAAAGAAGCCTCCAACCCCGATGAATCGAGTTTGAAGGCTTCTTTTTGAAATAAGGTCGAATAAATAGATGAATCGGTTTTTGGTTTACAACCGATGTACTGAGAGATTTTCAGCCCTCGCGTACACGTGAAAATTTTTCAGGTTTTTGGAAAAAGATTATCGTTCACATGCACATCGAGTTTTAACTATCACCCCCCTCAGTATCCGGCAGCAAATACGCTTTTAAACCTTTATTGCAAATCTCATGAAGAAGTGCCGAAATTTAGAGGAACTCACGTGAGTAAGTTCGGTTTAGCAAGTTGGCTCATCGCTTTTGATTGCCTTTTTTAATTGCTCATGCAAAAATACGACCCTGCCCCGAAGAAAAAAATTTTAATGTGTTAATGAAATTCAAACGTTTGTTAATGCTTCTATTAAGAAAAAAATCAGCTTCCTGTAAACTTATGGTGCATTCGGAAATATTACGCCTCTTTTTCGCTGCACTCAAAAATTGCTACCATGCCACATGCATGGATAACAGTACGTTTGAAGTGCCAAAAATGAATAATTAAGCCCAAAACACCTTTTTGACTTCATAAGATGTATATTTTTTTGAATGACCCATATATATTAAGGTGTTTAATTGATTTATTCATAAAAAGTAAACAAAGGATTATACTTAGTTTAGAATGTAAAATATCTATTCAAGGGTATCAGAATTTAATTTTAAATTCTTTCTATTATTCAAAATAATAGAAAGAAAAATAAAATACGAATTATATTAAATTTTGAAGTCTTTCGAGGTGCATGGATGACTTTGTAACAGAAGGGTAACTTTCTACCTTTGCGATACCAATTTTAGAAAAGTAAAAACTATTCTCTCATTTAATTATCAAACAGTTTTTAGAACTAAAAGCCAATTAATTTTTAAACATTAAAAAAAGATTCACTCATGAAAGCATTGCTGAACAACAGAGGTATGGCAATTTTGTCATTCGCCGTTCTCTTAATCATTTGCTGTGTTGCAGCAGTTTATCCAGCCTCTAATCCTGTCGCGACTGAAGCGTTTGACGGTGTGATGACTGGAAACATCGCTTGGATGCTCGTTGCCTCCAGTTTAGTTCTATTGATGACGCCTGGTTTGGCGTTCTTTTATGGTGGTATGGTTTCAGGACGAAACATCATTTCTACAATGTTGCAAAGTTTCATCGCACTCGGCGTTGTCAGTTTGTTGTGGTATGTCGTTGGCTTTAGTCTCGCTTTCGGCGATGACTTAGGTGGAATGGGTATCGTCGGAAACCCGATGACATTCTTTATGTTTAATAATGTGGGTACGGCACCTCATCCGTCATTGGGTGGTGGTTTACCTTTGGTACTTTTTGCAGCATTTCAATTGAAATTTGCGATTATCACACCCGCATTGATAACGGGTTCTTTCGCAGAACGTGTTCGTTTTTGGGGCTATATTGTCTTCATTAATCTATTTGTTCTCATCATATATTGCCCTTTGGCACATATGGCGTGGCATCCAGAAGGATTGCTCTTCAAAAAAGGTGTATTAGACTTTGCAGGTGGTACGGTTGTACATATTTCAGCAGGTTTAGCAGCTTTGGCGGGTGCGATGTTCTTAGGTCGCCGCAAAAACACAGTTGAAACTTTGCCAGTTAACATTCCTTACGTTATCCTCGGTACAGGTTTACTTTGGTTCGGTTGGTTTGGTTTCAATGCAGGTTCTGCATTAGCAGCCAATGGTTTAGCTGTTAAAGCTTTTGTTAATACAAACTTAGCTTCTGCCGTAGCTGCTATCAGTTGGATTATGATGGATACAGTTAGAGGTAAAAAACCTTCTGCTTTGGGTGCTTGTATTGGTGCAGTCGTCGGTTTGGTAGCCATTACGCCAGCAGCAGGTTATGTGAGCTATGGTCCCAGCCTTTTCATTGGTTTTTCAGCAGCACTTATCAGCAACTATGCCGTTGTTGTTTTCAAAAAAACAACAATCGACGATACTTTGGATGTTTTCCCTTGTCATGGTATTGGCGGTATCACAGGTATGATTTTAACAGCTGTTTTTGCAACTGAAGGTGGTAAAGGTATCATCACTGGAGAATGGAATTTATTCATACAACATTTAATTGCTTTAAGTATTGTCGTACCATTTGCTTTTGGTGGTTCATACCTACTCTTTAAATTGACAGCTTTGATTACGCCGCTACGCGTCGATGAAGAAGCCGAAGCAGAAGGTTTGGACATCAGCCAACATGACGAAACGATTATCTTGGAAGGTGTTATGTAATAAGATAATCTTTAAGAAGTCAAAATGAATTTGATTTGGTTAGTCAAAACAATAAATTCGAGTAAAGGCAGGAAGCATTCATATGCTTTCTGCCTTTTTTTATTGGCTATTTAATAATGGATAGTGGCAAACGCACCCCTCAGTATATTTTGGTTTCACAGCCGCAAAAGCAGCCAAATGTTTTTGACACAACCACCAGCCATTGCGGCAAGCCAGATAAAGGTCAGGTTGAGCACAACTATACGATACTTTCTTCATGAGAATATTTATTTGATTGTTAGAAAATGATGAAAAATTATTTAAAAAAGACAAAATCGGCTTAGATGAATCACTCGAACGCACTTATGCATTAATTGAAGACACCTATACATTAATTGAAGACACCTATACATTATTTCAACGCACCTATGCATTATTTTAAGCCTCAGATACAAAATATGAGCGCATAGATGCCATCATTCAAATCAGCCAGTCAAAATCAAAGAACACATATATCTAAATAAAAAACATACAATATTTTGAATACTACAAAAAGCATGACAATTTTTGTTAATATTCGGAAAAAGGGAAAAAAAGATTGAGAAAGAGAGAAAATGTTTTAGAAAGGAGTAGGATTTGGATGAAGGGTGGCTTGTTTAAAGTATGATTATTATAAGTTTTATTCTTGAATCAGTCTAATTTATTATTAGTCTTTGAATGAATTTAGAAATAAGAATAAAAATTATGTAATATTTTCATTATATAATTTAATGTATTATATTTGCGTATCAAATGGGTATTTACGCCATAGAGTGAGGTGAAGCATGTAGTTCACTGTAATTAAAGAAAAAACGAATGAGCAATAAATAAAATATAGCAATAATTTTAAAAAGTAGAAAATGAAAATTCCAATTAAAATTGGCGAAAAAAGTTACACGTTTAAGAAAGAGGCTTTACTTTACTACAAAAATATATTGAACTCGTATAAGTTTGGAGAATCTCTAAATGATGATGACTACAATGACATGATTGATTTAATTAACTATGATTATTCATTTAATTTAGTTGATAATGAACTATCAGATACCAATACAGAAGAAGACGTTGAGGAAGAAGTGACGATTGAAGATATTAAGATTGCAAAAGTTCAATATGGAGCAAAATGCTTTGAAATAATGTATAGCGACAAAACAAGTGAATATATTTCATACATAATGATGATAAATAGACATATTATAAGTACCGATGCTACATTTAATATCGTTTGTAGAAATAGTGTTCAGAAAGATTTAAAAGATGTGAAGAAGAAATATTTTAGAGATAATGCTGTAAACGGATTAGTAAAATGTCAAGAAACAAATCAATTGTCGAAATGGGAAGATTTAGCAGTTGACCATAGACAGCCAAATACATTTTCAGTGATAGTTGATAGATTTAAAGAGGTTTTAAAGATAGATATAAACAAAATTAATTACCAACTTAACGAGGAGAATTTTTTGGTGTTTGAAGATGAAACTTGGGCGGAAAAATTCAGAATTTATCACAAAGAAAAAGCAAATCTTAGAATTGTAAGAAAAGAATGCAATCTAAGTAGAACAGGGTTGGCAAGGCTGAAAAGAAGTAAAAAAGACTTAACTGTATTTTAGGATAGCAAAATACTGAGGGGGTATTACAAACAATACAAACCAAAAAAAGAAAAAAAACGCATCAGATTATGGTTGCGTTGACTAACACCCGCCGCCTGCGTTGGCTTTT
>JAYTUQ010000315.1:0-1339 GCA_043744455.1 Saprospiraceae bacterium
CTATGAATGCGAGCTTGACGCTCTTTAACTGTCATTTTCATGTGTGAAAACGCGTTTTTAATTTTTTAAATTAAATTTCAAAACTCCTATTCCGATGTGTATCGGAAAGCCCTGAACACGGAGCAATTGAAATGAATATATTAATCATCAAGTTGTACCATAAAAAGTCCCAGAAAGACTTTTTTACTGAGGGGGGGTAAATACCCCCTAAACCTAATAACCAATTGTTATTTTTTACCGCTCGTCTTACCTGCTTTACGGCGGACAACTTCACCGTGGAAACGAATACCTTTTCCTTTGTAAGGTTCAGGTGTACGGAATGAACGAATCTTAGCACAAACAGAGCCAAGCAACTGCTTATCAAAACTGCTAAGAAGCAGTGTAGGAGGCGAACCTTTCTCCATTTTAGTTGTAAATTCGACCTCTTTTGGCAACGTCATTTCAATTGGGTGGGAAAAACCCAATGTGAATAAAAGATTACCATCTTTTGGCTCTAATTTATAACCAACACCTATAAGTTCCATACGTGCCGTGTAGCCTTCGCTAACACCTTGCACCATGTTTGAAACCAATGAGCGATACAAACCATGTAGCGCACGGTGACGCTTCTGGTCAGTCGGACGAGTCACTATGATTTGTCCACCTTCAACAGCGACCGTGATGTCTGGGTCAACTTGTTGCGTAAGCGTTCCTTTCGGTCCTTTAACCGTTACCAAATTGCTTTTGCTGATTTGAAGTTCAACTTTTGCGGGCAAAGCAATGGGCATTTTACCTATTCTTGACATCTTTTATATTAGTTTAAAAGATTTCTAACTTTTGTTTTGAATGTTTCAACGACGTTGTGATGCTTGAAAAAGCCACAAAACGATTGATGACATTAATAAATGTAGCACAATAATTCACCACCTACATTGAGTTGGCGTGCTTCTTTGTCTGTCATAACACCGCGAGATGTCGAGACGATAGCGATACCCATACCGTTGATGACACGTGGCACCTCCTTTGCTGCGCGATATTGGCGCAAGCCAGGTCTTGAAACACGTTTCAAAGAACGAATAACGGGTTCTTTAGTCTGCGGGTCATATTTCAAAGCGATTTTGATGATACCTGCTTGACCTATTACGTCCTCGAATTTGTATTTCAAGATATAACCTTGGTCGTAAAGGATTTCAGTCAAACGCTTTTTCATGTTTGACGCTGGTATCTCAACGATGCTGTGACCTGCCATCTGTGCGTTACGAATACGCGTCAGGAAGTCAGCTATTGGATCTGTTACTGCCATTTTATAGCAATTTTTGATTTTTTTTTATGTTGATACTGAGGGGGTATCCATTAAATA
>JAYTUQ010000316.1:0-55897 GCA_043744455.1 Saprospiraceae bacterium
AAACTTAGACCCCAATAGTTTTTTTCTGTCTCATTCTTTATTCAACAATTTTTAAACCATAGTAGTTTTATTCCTAATTTAACAAAGTCAAGTTAAAAAAAACATAATAAAAAACAGACTTCAATCGAATTTCAATTGAATTAAACAGACCTTTGCAGTTACAGGCTCGAAAAAAGACAACTTAAAATTTTTCTAAGCCTATATACTTATATTTAAAAAAACCCATCAAACTATGTCTTGACGGCGCATGAAAATACAAATCAATAGAACTTTCAACATACAAAACTTTGGTACAGTTATCATACCGATACTGAAAAGTAACTCTTTAAATGGTACGCTCGAAACCATCGGCATGACTTTCGCTATCAATTTTGAGCGATTAAAAACCGATTTCAAAGGTGATTTTAAAGAAATAACTTATTTTTATAAGGGTCAAACGCGCATTTATCTTCTTGGTCTGGGTGAAAGACCCAATAGTAACGATGTCCTTCTTGCTTTTAGAAACCTTTCCTTTTCTCAAAAATCGAAATTTAATAGCGGCAAAATTGCACTTGACTTTATTCATACCAACTTTGATAATATCTCTTTTTTAAAATCCGCTGTCAACGGCACTTTGCTTGGTTCTTATCGCATCGGTCTTTATAAATCGGAGAATCATAACCAACATCCACTCTCACCAGCAGATGCTGAATTGACTATTTTCGTCGAAAACAATATCGAAAACATTGAATTAATTGCTAATCAAGGTGTTATGTCGGCTGACACACAAATTCAAATTATGGATTTGGTCAATGCCGCACCGAATTATAAGACCCCTCAGTATCTTGCAGAATGGGCAATCAATTCAGGTAAAAAACACGGTTTCAGCGTTACAGCTTTTGATAAAAAAGAATGTGTGGACAAGGGTTTAAAAGCACTTTTGTCGGTCAATGCAGGCAGTGAGCAAGAGCCACGTTTTATAATTATGGAGTACAAACACCCCAGCGCGACAAAAACAGTGGGCCTGGTTGGAAAAGGTGTGACATTCGATACAGGCGGCATCAGCATCAAGCCGTCGAATAATATGTACCTCATGAAATCTGATATGGGCGGGGCGGCGGCAGTATTTGGCACCATGGAATTGGTAGCAAAGCTCAAACTGCCCATTCACCTCATTGGCATCGTTCCTTCTACTGAAAACATGGTGGACGGCGCAGGTACACGCCCCGGTGATGTCATTAACTCTTATTCTGGAAAAACAATCGAAGTAATTGATACAGATGCCGAAGGTCGTCTCATACTCGCCGATGGTTTGGCATATATGAAAAAAAATTACAATCCTGATGTTATGATAGATTTGGCGACTTTAACAGGGAATGTGGTGACATCTTTAGGCTTTAATGCTGCTGGACTGTTCTCTAATAACGACGAATTGGCGGCAGCACTCTCAAAAGCGGGGGAAGAAACAGGCGAACGTGTCTGGCGTATGCCTATGTGGGAAGCTTATTTTGAAGATATGAAATCGGATGTGGCAGATATTGCCAACTTGAGCAGCAAACCCGTTGCAGGAGCGATTACAGCCGCTAAATTCTTAGAATTTTTTATAGACAACCATACTACGTGGGCGCATCTGGACATTGCAGCGATGGCTATTGTTGCTTCTGAATTAGGAACCCATCGCACAGCAACTGCCTACGGTGTTCGTCTGTTAACAGAATTCATTGATTCGTTTTCACGTTAATTGGTTTTACTTTACCCTTTAATTGAAATTCATCAACACGAATAACGATTATCGAATTCCGAATAACGAAATCGAATAACTTACTAAAACGTTTTGCCATAAACTATATAGAACTTACTTTTGCGACGCGTTCGACTTTCGACCAACTTTTCATTAAAATATTAAACAAAAAAATATGGCTAGTAATGATTTAAATTATGGCAAAAAAGGGTGGTGTTTTGGTTATTTCCTCATTTCGCTCATCCTTTTTGTTCTTCTTGTTGCTTATATCCTAAATGGCAATATGAACCAGGTTCCAGTTGTGAAGTAAAATTATGTTCACGAATATCTGACGATGAAGTTCGTTATACACAACACAAACAAAAGGCAGTTGATACTGAGGGGGCAACTTCGGGTATTAACTGCCTTTCGTTTTTTAGTGAATGATTGAAAGTATAACCTATAATCAATATTTAAAATGTCAAAAAAATGGATAATTGGGCTATCCCTTTCAGTATTATGCCTTATCCAAATAGAAAACCTCATGGCAGCGGATGCACAAAAGGTATTTACTGATGCGAATCAAGCCTATCAAGAGGGCAACTATCGTGTGGCTGCTGATGGTTATGAGAGCATTTTGAAGAGTGGAAATGTGTTCTCCAAAGAACTGTTTTTTAACTTAGGCAATGCCTATTTTAGACTCAATCAAATAGGTTTATCCCTGTTAAATTATGAAAGGGCTTCGCGACTAGACCCTTCAGACGAGAGCATTCAACAAAACCTCGTCATTGCCCGCACACGCGTGAGCGACGATATCGAACCCGTCACAACTGTATTCTTCATTGGGTGGTGGCACAATCTCCGGGGGGCATTTCCCGCAGATACTTGGGCAGTTTTTGGTTTGTTTTTCTTATGGCTGGGTGCGATTGGCTTCGCATTTTGGCTTTTGGACAACGAAAGAAATCGAAAAAAGTACGGTTTTGTCACAGGTCTAACAGCCGTACCCCTCAGTATTTTTCTGTTTTTATTGGCGCAAACGTCTGCCTCGGTGCTGAAAACGCCCTATGGCATCATCATTACTCCTGAAACCGCCTTGAAAAATGCACCTGACCCAAACGCTACCGCAGTCAATCAGTTGCATGAAGGTTTGAAAATTGAAATATTAGATACAATCGGCACGATGACTAAAGTTAAATTGCCCAATGGCGAAGATGGCTGGTTGCAAACAACCGATGTTGAAAAAATATAAAATAGTGGATAGTTGATAGTGGATAATGGAAAATAATTATCCGATATCCATTATTCATTATCCACTATCCACGACCACTATTAATTGTTTTTCGCTAACTTTGGGCAATTACATTCATTTCATTTCTGCCCTTACACCCGAAGAAATCGACTATACACAATATGGTATTGACAATGCCATCATCATTGATAACACGGGTACTTGGCGCGACAGAGAAGGTCTTAGTCGGCATTTAAATTCAAAAGGGGTAGCAAAAGTGTTGTTAACTGCACCCGGCAAAGACGATATTCCCAACATCGTTCATGGTGTCAATCATGAAAACTTTGATGTCAATACCGAAAATATATGGTCTGCTGCCAGTTGCACAACGAATGCCATTTTTGACAGCCCCGCGACGATTATTTCGAGAGATGGAATGAGCGTTGTTTTGTATGTTTGGTACGACAATGAATATGGTTATACGCGTCAGATGATTCGCTTTTGTAAGCAATTGGCGGGTGTAATTCGTTTGCATTACTATTGATTGTCAATGGTTCATATTGAAGAAAAATTTTTATGTAGAGACGACAGCTGAATTGATTAAGCTATCGCTTTTTTAATATTAATATATTCAATCAACCCTTACGACATTATTGACACCTTCAAGGGTTTTCAAGGCTTTGATGGCTAACACAAGTTGGTTGGTATGACTGACGACGAGTTTGACACGTCCTTCAAAAAACCCCTCGTTGCCTTCGATGCTGAAGGATCGGATATTGAGACCTAAATCGCTTGAAATGCGATTGGAAAGTCGCTCAATTACACCTGGACCTGTATCAACGCCAATAATGAGTAATTCGACGACAAAACTCACCTCAGAGGTCGAACCCCATTCTGCTTTTGCCATCCTATGTCCATAGTGAGACATGAGGTTAGGCGCATTATTACAAACTGTACGATGAATTTTATAAGTATTATTGGTTGTGACATAGGCAAAAATCTCATCCCCTTGTACAGGTCGACAACAGTCTGCTAACTCATAAAAATATTCTTTGGCGGGTTGCCCGTTTATGAAAAGTTCAGTTTTAATACTTGGCTTATTCGTTTTACGGGTTTCGGAAGGCACAAACACCTTGTCTTCTCCTTCGATGGCTTGAAGGCGATTTTTTTCAATTGTAAAAATTTTTAAATCGTCTTGTAAATCAATCGCTTCGTTTGATATTGCCAAATAGAACTCATGCTTTGTTTTGAAACCAAAATGTTTCATAACGACCTCCATACTGGGTTCAAACTCGACCTTCATGTGGTCAAACTTGCGTTGCAAGGCTTCCTTACCAAAATCAGCATACTTTTTAGCTACTTCTCGAAGGGATTGGCGAATTTTTTCACGGGCTTTACCTGTGACCACCCATTTCAACCAGTCCTCCGTAGGACCACGTTTGCTGTTGGTTTCAACACTTATTTGGTCGCCATGTTTCAATTTGTAGCCGAGTGGCACAAGACGATTGTTGACTTTCACGGCATGACAATGCGTCCCAATATCGGTATGGATATAGTAAGCAAAGTCCAAAGCCGTAGCACCTTTAGGCAATATTTTCATATCGCCTTTGGGTGTATAGACATACACCTCTTCTAGAAAAAGGTTTGTTGTCTTGAAATCGTTGACAAAATCAATTGAATTGCCATCTCTCGATTCTTCAAGTGACTTACGGACTTGGTCAAACCACCGTTCAAAAACATCTTCTTGTTTTCTGATATTTTTGTATTTCCAATGGGCAGCGTAACCGCGTTCGGCGATTTCGTCCATGCGTTCGCTCCTAATCTGTACCTCCACAAAACGTCCTTCTGGACCAATAACAGTTGTATGAAGAGACTCGTAACCATTGGATTTAGGGATTGTCACCCAATCTTTCAATCGTTCAGGCATGGGCGTATGAACACTTGTGACAATGGAGTAGACTGTCCAACAATCTGTTCGCTCACGTTCGTTGGGTACATCAACGATAATTCGAACAGCGAAAAGGTCATAAATATCCTCGAAACGGCAACTTTTTTGCTTCATTTTATTCCAAATCGAGTAAATAGACTTAGGACGACCTGAAATGCGGTACTTAATCCCTTCTTCATCGAGGTGTTCTTCAATAGGACTAATAAAATTGTGGATATAGCCCGAACGTTCCTTTTTTGTTTCGTTTAATTTTTCAGCTATATCGTTATATTCTTCACGATGGGTAATTTTTAAACACAAATCCAAAAACTCTGAACGAACATTATAAAGACCTAAACGATGTGCAAGTGGTGCATATATAAATTCCGTTTCGGCAGCAATTTTTAGTTGTTTATGATGTGGCATGGAGCCAAGCGTGCGCATATTGTGTAAACGGTCAGCCATTTTTATCAAGACAATGCGGACGTCAATAATGAGTGTGCCAAGTATTTTTTTGATATTTTCGGCTTGTGGGCTTTCGCTATCGTACGTTTTCTCGAGTTTGGTCAAACCTCGGACTATTTCTTCAACCTTTTCACCAAATTCTAACTGAATATCAGATAGCGTAACCTTTGTATCTTCCACAGTATCGTGTAGCAGTGCAGCGATGATAGCGGTGCCGCCCAAACCAATTTCATCGGCACAAATACGGGCGACCTCAATTGGGTGCAAAACATAGGCTTCTCCAGACTTACGGCGTTGTGTACTATGGGCTTCTACGGCAATTTCGTAAGCACGACGGATATCGTGTTTATCTTGTTCTTCCAAAGGCGTTTTAATGCTTTTGAGTAAGCGGCGGTACGCACGCTGTATTTCCAAGCGATCCTCTTCTGTATACATGTCAATAATAGGTTCTGTAGTGAGGGACATATTGCTGTGACTTAGTTTTTATGTTTAATTTATAATGAATAACGTTTGGTTTTTGGCAAATGTTCTTTCATTAAAGATAAAAAGAATGTATTTACAAATATACAATAAATATTCTTTTACTTACAAATATAAATTAGGCTGATTCGGTATTTAGATAAAATTATATAAAGTAATTGTATCTTAGTATTTCTTTGATAAACAATACTTTATGAGCCTTTTTGAAACTTATTATTTTTAACTATTTTAATAAAGTGAAAGTAATTAATGTATACGTGATAGTAAGATACTTTCATTATAGCACAAAATAAATGCACATTATTAACAAAATATTTAAAGTATCGTTTATTTCAAGTCTCCTTCAATAGCAACAATCACATCTGCGGCACGTTCATAAATCGCTTCTGCCGACCCCTCAGTATTTCGACCCGCAAACAGAGCAATTTCGCAATCTCTAAGAATGCCATCAAAATCTAAAACATGTGATGGCTTGACATTCAAAGAAGTCAATTTTTCACGGACGTTATATTTTGTAAAATCTGCAAGCGGAATACCAAATTTATCACTCATATAATTGAATAGTGCTTTTGAAACCTCATTATAAAACAGCCTTTCATTGCCTTTTTTCAAAAACTCTTGGGCAACAGCCAAACGACTTTCAGCGATTTTAGGCGCATTGACACGTTTCAAAAGGTTTATATCCCTTCGATTCAGTTGCTTTTGCCATTCTTTATAGGCTATCACGGCACCTATGAATAAAAACGGTATAATTAATAAAACCCAAAACAAAGGTGATCGCCAAAACCGAGTGACTTGATTCACAAAAATGGTAGATGTTTTTATACCTAAAATATCTCTTACTTTATCCGACAATATTGTGGCTGATTTGTTAGAGCCTTGGGTTATTTGTATGTTAAAAACTTGTGAAAGTGTTTGAAAAGCCCCCCCCTCAGTATCAAAGTAAGAAAATTCAGGTTTTATAGAAAATTGACCTGTTTTTTTAGGTACCAATAAGTATTCAATCTCTTTCGTGGTTTGCCATTCCCCATCACGTTCGATGCTTTCTTCTTTCAAAATTTTAGCCTCGTAAATATCCATCCCTTCAATAACACTCAATTTAGGTGCTAACCAACGTCTCGCATCACCATTGCCTAAGATGTTCATTTTCAAGGAGATAACATCATCTGTGGTTGCCTCGTATTTAGAAATCGAAAAATCTGCTTTGAAATCCCCAATTGCGCCGTTAAAACTGGTGGGAGCAGTGGTAGGCAATGGTTTAACAACAATAGATACTTCATTGGCAGCTACTATGCGTGTTTCTACTAAAGGTGCTGCGAAAAAGCTGCCAAATGGGTCATTCTCATCATTTCTATTGCCTTTGACGATGCCCATTTGTAAGGAAAAAGGCTCTACTTTAAACATGCCTTCCCGTTGTGGAAACAGCGCAATGCGTTGTAAAATTCGTGTTATATATTCTCTACCCCCCACCGTTACTTTGTTGTCATTGTGTGGAAAGTCATTGACCTCGAGTTTGTAGAAACCATCATACTTTGATTCGTTGACGCGACTGACACCACTGATATTCGCGCGTGTGTATAGTTTATAGTCCAAAATGAGTTGTTGACCGATATAAGCAGTATTGGATGAGATTTCAGCACCTATGTAGATGTCTTCTTTGCCACCTTTGAGGTCATTAGGCGTTTGCCTTCTCCCTTTCACGACAAATATACTGAGGGGGTTGGTTGTATAAGTTTTCCCTTTTATATCCATACTCGCTGAACCGAGTGTAAAGCTGCCTTCTCGTTTGGCTTGTAAGACATAACTAAACGTCTCGCTGCTTCTGGAACTACCATTAACAATCGTCATGGAATTCATCCGATTGGGTCCACTAATGACATTGAAATCGCCAAAAGCAGGAGGATGAAAATTAGACCCCTGCCCGTTTTCCAAAGTAAATTTAATTTCAAACACGTCTCCTACAGGTACTTGCTTAGTGTCCACAGAAGCAGTGAATTGAATTTGCGCCGTGAGCGTAATCGGAAATAAAACGAGTATAAGGATATGGTTAAACAACTGTTTCATAGTTGAAGACAATTTTATTGCTCAATTGTTGATAATTACTTCCTCCGTTTATAATAGACTAAGAAGCCATACTGAGGAGACTAAATCAGTCAAATTTGGTGCAAGTTCGCAACTTGTATTGAGTAATAGCGTATTTTTTTGCTCAAAATTTTTCACTTTTCTTAAAATAGATATTGCGCGTGATGGTGAATTAAAATCGATGTTTCAAAGGAAATAATGTCACAATTGGTCAAAATATAGGATAAAAATAAAATAGCGTAAATTTTAGAGATAAAATTTTAATGAACAACAGAAAGGAACTAAAATGAAATTATTTTTTTTATAATTTATGAAAGAATAAATGTTCAAATAATTGACATTTAATTTTTTGTATAAAATAATTGATTTTTTTTCTAATAAAACAGAACATTTTACTTAAAAAAACGAATAAAACATTTGCACATCAGTGCTTAGTATGAACTATCTTTATAGAAACTAAAACGTCTATTCGCTCATGGAACACTTAAATTCAAATCAAAAAATGCACGTCAAACAAGTTCTGTCTCGGTATGAGGCAATGTCACAAAAAGGAACGGTATCCTTTACAGAGGAAACGGTTTTTTTGCAAATGATTGACTTCTGTGATATGGAAGGCAAATATCGCATTGCCTTACGTCTTGTTGAAGATGCCATATCACAACATCCTTTTAGTGTTGACATGTACCTGCGAAAGGCTCATTTGTTACTTAATCAGCATAAGATAGCTGAAAGTCTTGTCACAATTAAACAAGCTGAAATTTTTGCACCAAGGAACATCAATGTGGGACTTCTACATGCAGAGCTCCTCTCATTGCTTGGGCAGTACACCGCAGCCTTAGACATATTGACGGTGTTGAAAGAAGGGGCTTCTACGGAGGAAAGCTCTGAAATTTATTTGGTCCAAGCAGAATTGTATGAAGATTTGTGTAAATACGACAAAATGTTCGATGCCCTGCGTCAGTGCCTTAGGTTTAACTGCGCTAATATTGAGGCGTATGAAAAAATGATATGGGCAACAGAATATTCACAACGTTTTGCGGAAAGTGTGGCTTTTCACAATCGCTTACTTAACCGCAATGCTTATAATTGGCGCGCTTGGCTCAATTTGGGCTTTGCGCATGAGGCTTTAGAAAATTTCGAAGAAGCGATTGATGCCTTTGAATATGCTTTTGCGATTGACGAAAAATGCCGCGCTGCCTATATGGAAGCGGGTGAATTGCATATACAACTCGGCGACTTTGCGCGGGCACAGTACATTTATGAAAGTGCCATTTTCAACACCAATGAAGATGCGCTTTTGCTACAAAAATTAGGCTTTTGCTCCGAAAAAACGGGAAATTTACATACGGCGTTACAATTTTATCAACGTTCATTGGAATTAGATTCTGACGATGCTGAATCCTATTTTCGTCTCGGCGAGTGTTTTAGAGCATTAGGCAAACGTCAAAAAGCCATAGATGCCTATTTGCGTGCAGTGGCTATTGATGGCAGAAAAGAAGAATACCATGCAGCTATTGCTGAGGTTTATTGGCAAACAGAGCAATACGGTAAAGCCTTATCGAGCTTCCGAAAAGCCGCTTTCACTGCCCCTGAAGATGTGCAATATTGGTTGCGATATGCTGGCTTTTTGTTCAGCGTTGGCCAAGAGAAAAAGGCGTTATCAGTGCTTCAAGATGCGCAAAACTACGCTTTCGGTGCAGAAATTGAATATTGTCAAATTGCTTGTTTGATATCTTTGGGTCGTCGTGGTGAAGCGCTGTATCGTTTGAGTGAAGCATTAGTTGAAGATTTTGACAAACATACCACGTTGTTGAGTTGGCGACCAGATTTAGCAGAAAGTGCTGATTTTCAGGATATGATAAATGGTTATAAATCTTAAAATATTGCGTTTTTTGGAATCTCCTTGTAGCAATTTTGTGTAAATTGAACATATCCTTGGATTGACGGGTGTCTTTTGATGCCCGTTTTTTATGCTTAAAACGAATATTGTATTAATTTCACCCTTTCGTTTTTCTAAATCAATAGCCTTAAAGTATCAAAAATACTGAGGGGGGTATTATATCTCCAATATTGAAATTTATAATATTATAAAAATTCTAAGACATGTACATTCTACTTATTTCACTCGTGTGGGGTCTCTTTGCAGCTATGTTATTTTTGAACGTATATATACGTGTTAAAGCGTTCAAATATTATCGAAAATTGGTTCAGGCACGCGTAGAGTTTGGCGCGGCTCATATTTTTAACCGAGAGAAAATGGCAGCAGAAATTTATCCCAAATATCCACAACATCGAGAAGATATTGATCAGTTTGTAGGACATATCCGCAAAAGCCTGAATATTGCAGTGATTTTGATGGTTTTGATAACCCTTTTTGGTGCTATTTTGATGTATTTTAGGAACGACTTTTAATGAATTCTTAAACATACTTTTTGTCAAATTTGACAAAAAAGTTAATCCAAACAGCACGCGACGTGCGGAAAATCCATACATAAAGGCTGAAAATAACAATCGTTACGAAAATAAACGACGGCATTATGTCAAAACCCAATAGGAATTTACAGACAGCGAACATTGAAAACATCAAAAAAGCTGTTATTAGATAGGAAACGAACATGGCACCATAATAAAAACCCGACTCAAGGCTATAGCGTTGTCCACAATGCGGGCAATTGTCGGGCATATCGAACGGACGGCGAAATGAAAAAGTTGGCGTGTAATACAAATCTCCTGTTTGACAACGTGGGCATTTTTGTGCCAATACGGAGTACGTTTTTGAACCTTTTTCCATCTTAAATATAGAATAAAACTCACGTCAAGTTTCAAACTTGACGTGAGTTAAATATGATTTTTTATAAGAAATTACCCCTTTTTTTGAGCAAAATCAGCCATCAAGTCAGCCAATAATTGGATACTTTCGACTGGCATCGCATTGTAAATCGAAGCACGGAAACCACCTACTGAACGATGTCCTTCGATGCCTTGCATACCATTTTCTTTAGCCAATTTACCAAAATCTGCTTCAAGCGCACGGTCGTGCATCACGAAACATACGTTCATGTGTGAACGGTCTTCAACAGCGACATTGCCTTTAAAAAGTGGGTTGGCATCAATTTCATTGTATAAAATTGCTGATTTCTTTTCATTATGTGCCGCCATAGCCGTCAAACCTCCCATTTCTTTAATCCAACGCATTGTCAACATTGAGACATAAATAGGAAATACAGGCGGCGTATTATACATTGATTTTTCCTTGATAAATGTCCGATAATCGAACATAGTAGGGATTTTACGGGTAACTTTGCCCAACATATCTTTGCGAACGATGACACATGTCGTCCCCGCAGGACCTATGTTTTTTTGCGCCCCCGCGTAAATCATCCCATATTTTTCGAAATCAATCGGACGGCTTAAAAAATCAGAAGACATATCACAAACAATCGGTTTGTCGGTAATAGGTGTTGATTGATATTGCGTTCCGTAAATCGTATTATTAGACGTGATGTGCAAATATTCAGCATCTTCAGGAACGACCCAACCTTTAGGAATATGGTCATAAGTTGTTGATTTTGAAGACGCTAAAACGTTGATGGTGCCAAAGTCACGTGCCGCTTCAATAGATTTTGCTGCCCATGTACCAGTGTCAACATATGATGCCATTTTGTCATTGTCGAGCAGATTCATAGCGGCTAAAACAAATTGCGTTGAAGCACCCCCTGACATCCAAACCACTTCGTAATCATCCGTCAAGCCGATGAGTTCTTTGACCAACGCAGTCGCTTCGTCGGCAACGGCAACAATGTCTTTTGAGCGATGGCTCATTTCGAGAACAGATAGCCCTGTGCCGTTAAAATTCAGAACGCCAGCGGCTGCGGCTTCTATGACTGAGCGGGGTAAAATTGCGGGACCCGCACTAAAATTATGAATTTTCATAACTGTCTTTTTTTCTGCCACTGTGGGCAATTCCATTTCAAGAGTCATTTGATAATCAATGATTTATGAATTAATTGATAAAATTTATTTGGCGTAGCGAAAAATTCGCTGCAAAGTTAGGGTTTTAGACAATCAAATAACAAAGGTTTGGACAAAAATAGTCATGATGAATCTTTTAGTGATGAATGATAAACAGGCAATAGTTTGAAAGTCAATACATTACAAAGAAAAAAAGGTAACTTATTTCGGAAAATTATGGTTCGATACACATATGCGAAATGATAAAAATTTCGTAAATGTTGGAAATTTAATCTGTTCGATACCCCCTCAGTATATTCATCTTTTTCTATCATTTTTTTCCTTTTGTTCAAAAAAACGCGTCAGTCTGAAGCCGATTGAAGGGAAAAGATTACCAATTTTAGCTAAAAAAGTTCGATTTTTAGGAACTAAAATTTCTACTTCGCGATCAGTTAAAGCGCGTTCAAAGACCGCTGTTTCTATATCAATTGCTGTTAAATGTCTTTTTTGGAAAAGTGGAAAAAAGGACGTTCGGGCAATCGGTTTCATATCCATATCTACCAAATCAGGGCAAATAACAGAGATATAAACCCCTTTTTCCTTCAATTCAGGCACTATTGAAAGGGTAAATGCGCGAACGGCTTGTTTAGAGGCAGCATAAACGGACAATCCATGGCTGGGAGCAAAACCAGGAAGCGATGAAAAATTGATGATATGCCCCGACCCTTGTCGTATCATCAATTCGGCAGCAAATTTTGAACCATATAATACACCTTTGGTATTCACATCTATTTGATAATCAATGTCTTGAAAGTCCATATCTAATACCAAATTAGGTGCAATCACGCCTTCGTTGTTGATACAAATATCCAATTGACCAAACTCGGCGACCGTACGTCCGATGATGCGTTGCCAATCTGCTGCTTTTGTAACATCCAATTTTTCTAAAAGGCACCCCTCAGTATCCCAATGTGAAAACGAACTTTTAAGTGCCTCTATGTCACCATCTGTCGCAACAACATTATAGTTTCGTTTATAAAATCGTTCTGCAAGGTGTTTCCCGATACCTGTGGCACAGCCCGTAATGAGTACAACATTGTTGTGCATTCTTTTATTTTTAAAAAATTCCCTGCAAAATAGACATTTTTGAGCGCATGGAATAATTTGTGATACGTTTCATTTTTATCCAAATACAACTCATTTTAACCATTTTTAGTCATAAAATGCGTCAAAACGTAATTTTAGTCTACTTTTGCGATAACAAATAAAAAAAACTTCTTTCGATAATGTTGAGAAACTACTTTTTGACGCTTTTTATAATTCCTTTTTTCCATATCTCTTTGTTGGCTCAAAAAGCTCCTTTTGAAGACCGTTGGGTGGACAGCGTCTACCAAACCCTCAATGACACACAGCGCATTGGACAACTCATTATGATTCGGGCTCATTCCAATTTAGGCTATGATCACGTGGAACAAGTAGAATATTTGATAAAAAAATATCATATCGGTAGCCTTTGTTTTTTTCAAGGAACGCCTGAAAGACAAGTAGAACTGACCAATCATTATCAAGAAATTAGTAAAATACCGCTTTTTATCGCCATGGATGCCGAATGGGGCTTGAATATGCGCTTGAAAAGTGCTGCCATTGCATACCCAAAACAAATAATGCTCGGGGCAATTACCGATAATCAACTCATCTATCAATTCGGAGTGGCGATTGCCAAAGAATGTCGTCGCTTAGGCGTGCATATCAATTTTGCACCTTCTATTGATATTAATAATAATCCGAATAATCCAATTATCAACGAGCGCAGTTTTGGCGACAATATGTATAATGTCGCGGCAAAAGGCTATGAATATGCCAAAGGCATGCAGGATAATGGCGTGATGGCTTGCGCCAAACACTTCCCTGGACACGGCGGCACCGACCTTGATAGCCATTACGATTTGCCTGTCGTGAGCCATGATTTGGCACATTTATCGGCTTATGAATTGATGCCTTTTCGGGTTTTGAGTAAGCATGGTGTTGCTTCCATGATGGTTGCCCACTTGTCCGTTCCCTCCATTGACAATACGCTCCATTTGCCAACTTCGTTGAGCAAAAATGCTGTGCGCGAATTGTTACGCAATCAAATTGGCTTCGGTGGTTTAATTTTTACCGATGGTTTGGAGATGCGTGGTGTGACAAAATATTTTCAAAAAGGCGAAGTGTCCGCTAAAGCCTTAGAAGCAGGTTGCGATATTTTATGTTTGCCCGAAAGTACGCCTGATGCCTTTGATGCCATTCAACAATACATCGTTGAGGGTAAAATTCAAATAAAAGACATAGAAGCGAGCGTCAAACGTGTCCTGCGAGCCAAGTTTCGATATGGTTTAAGCACCCCTCAGTATATTGAGCCTGCCAACTTGCGTTATGACATTAATTCGTCTGAAAGTCAAAAACTAAAACGCGAATTGATAAAAAATGCCTTGACTTTAGTGCGCAATACCGATAATCTCATCCCTTTCAAAACCGATCAACCCGACTCGTTGGCAACTTTGGCAATCGGTGCGGGTAGTTGGACAAAATTTCAATATCAACTCAATAGTCTGGGTTTGTTCAATCAATTCAATGTGCCTAAAAATTTTTCTTTTGAAAAAAAGGTGCAGATGTTAGATTATTTTTCAAAGAAAAAAACAGTCATCATTAGTCTGAATGGTTTGAAATCAAATAGCTTTGAAAATTTTGGTATTACGCAAAGCACCCGCGAATTTGTTAACGAATTGGCTCAAAAAACACAAGTTGTCCTTGTTATTTTTGGTAATCCCTACATTTTGAAGTATTTTGATGGTGTAAAAAATATTGTAGAATGTTATAATAACGATAAAGAAACAGAGGAATTAGCGGCACAAGGCTTGTTTGGTATTTTTGAATTTAAAGGCAAACTGCCTATAACGGCTTCCGAAGTGACAAAAGGCGGTTTTGATATGTCGTTAAAAAATATGAATGGATTGGAATGGAACACCGAAATGCCTGAAGCCGTGGATATGAATGCTAAAATGCTGAACGGCATTGATGCTATAGCGAATGAGTTGATTGCTGATAAAGCCGCACCTGGTTGTCAAATTTTGGTTGCCAAAAACGGTCAAGTGGTTTATCATAAATCATTTGGATATCATACTTACGAAAAAATACAAGAGACGACCACCGACGACCTTTATGACCTCGCTTCTATCACAAAATGTGCTGCTACAACGGTCAGTCTGATGAAATTATATGAAGAAGGAAAGGTTGATATAAACAAAACCTTCGGCGATTACCTGCCCCTACTGAGGGGGTCAAACAAAGGCGATTTGCAACTAAAAGATGTGCTCATTCATCAAGCGGGTTTGATGACGTGGATTCCATTTTATACACAAACACTTGATTATCAAATAGTTGACGGCAAAAAAAAGTATTTTCCATCTGCAAAATACTTTTCAAAAAACCCCATTGGTGATTTTACAGTGCCTGTCACCCAAAATCTTTTTATGCGAAAAGACTATGTGGATACCATGAAAATGCTGATTGCAGACTCCCCTTTGCGTGATAACCACCACTATTTATATTCTGATTTGGGTCTGATATTAATGGCGGATGTTATAAAGAGTATCACAGGCAAAACGCTCGATGTATATGCCGATGAGCAATTTTATACCCCCCTCAGTATGCAGCATACTTTGTTCAACCCTTTGACAAAATTTTCTGAAAGTGCTTGTGCGCCCACCGAAGAGGATAATTATTTCAGGATGGAACGGGTTCGTGGTACAGTTCACGACATGGCGGCGGCTATGTTGGGCGGAGTCAGTGGTCATGCAGGCTTGTTTTCAACAACAGGCGATTTAGCGATTTTACTACAAATGCTTTTGAATGAGGGTGAATACAACGGTGTGCGCTACCTAAAACGGGAAACCATAAAGTTGTTTACGACCCGACAAGGTGGCTCAGCAAGGCGCGGTTTTGGTTGGGACATGAAAGAATTGGACGCGTCTAAAACCTTGAATATGAGTCCTTTAGCATCTGATGCCACTTATGGACATACGGGGTTTACTGGCAATTGCGCTTATGTTGATCCTGAAAAAAAACTGATTTATATTTTTCTTTCAAACCGCACCTATCCCGATGGCAGCAATAAATTAATCAATGGTAATTATCGGACACGTATTCAAACATTGATATACGAAGCGATGATAAAATAGTCGTTTATTTATTGAGGTATGCGGACAAACTAATATCAATAAAATTTGTGTAAGAATTGAGACACCAGTATTTAGTATTGAGAACGCTCATAAAACACTGATTATCAAGGAAATACTGAGGGGTATATTGTGAATTAATTTTGTCCAATTACTTATCATTATTTGTGTGTCATTAATTCTACTTTGGCACTTTGATTTTGTCGTAATAGTTGTAGAGCTACGCTCCGATAGCATCCAATAAGAGCCTCATTTTTCTACCGATATATCTCACCTACGGTGCTTGTTATACACCTATTTTTCACAAAAAGCACCGTAGGTGAGGCATATTGGTAGAAAATAGTCAAGTTGTATATCTCCTTCAGGGCGTAGCCCTAAAACTACTTTCAAAGTGCCAAAGTATAATTGAGTAATATCAGTTTTTAACAATCTTTCCTACTGCGCTTTTTTTTCCATCCAATTTTATCTCATAAAAATACAAACCACGCATAACGTGTGGGTCAAACCAATTCATTTGTTGGTTTCCTGTGCTTTGTTGTTCTGTTTTTTGAAAAACAATTTGACCTAATTCATTGAAAATGAGTAAATTAATAGTTTGAGGATTTTTCAAAAAATAGGCAAAATTGAAGCCCGATACTGAGGGGTTAGGCGAAACACTTATCTGCTCTAAAATCTCTTCTTGACCCACTGGGAACGTTGCTATTTGACCATCAATCCAAGCAATGCGGTTCGTTAGCCAATTTCTTAGGTAGGTGATTTCACTCTCATAAGTTGCACCAATATAAGGGTTGGGCCAAACATAACGCCCCAGAATTTGCCATTTTTGAAAATTTCGATTCGGCGCGTCGCCTAAGTTAAGAACCATAGAATCAATGACAGCATTTACACGTGTATTTGATAACTCTTTAATTCTCAATTGTTGCCAACGGGTGCGTATCTGTTTTTTAAAATTATTATCTGCCATTAAATTGCTCCACCAAAACGGAACACCCCAACCATCAAGTGGACAAACTTTATTGTAATCAACCGCCCAATTGCTGATGCGCGCACCATCGCAATAGTTGGCGTTGCCAATCGCGAGGTTAAAATCCCAAACAGGACCCATTTTGAATCTGCTATCAATAGCGTTTTTGTCTTTATAAAAAAAGGTGCTCAGTCTATAGCCATCAATATTACGCGTCAGTTCGTTGACGATAAAAAAATCAACCAATGATTGAACATCCCAATATTTTGGATAACCTACTGAGGGGTCTGAAAAAGTTGGATAGCCTGCTGACATCGCCTGTTCCATGCTTGCGACAGTCGTTTGGATATAGGTTTTCTGTGCGGGTTTAATTTTATCAAGGCTTGGATATTCGTATTGATAAAGCGTTTTTTTATTCAGATTAGTCAGGTCATTGGCGTAGGCAGAATAAAAACCCGCTGTGATGCCCGGTACATTACCTGTCGTTTTATCAATTTTGACAATATAACCACCTGTTAAAGCATCGCCTGAAGTTGCCGTAGAATCGCTTTTTGAGATATTTACGCGACCTTTATCTCGTTTTATTTTTTCTGTTAATACATAAAGTCCTCTATAATTACCATTTAGCATCAATTCACAAAAACGTGTGTGCGGTGCCCAAGCCATGAACGTGCCCGCCAAATTGTAGGTTAAAGCATCACGAATCAAGGCTTTGTCACTATAAGGCGCTGTCAATACCCAATCCGATTCTGCGGGCAGACCAAGTATAGATACCGCAATGTCATTGCCTGCAGCATCACGAACCTCAATACTGTATGGTTTTTTATCAGAAATGGTTTGCGAAGAAGACCCACGCCTTTCAATACCCACCATACCCTCAAAATGAAAGTTTTGGTCAGTCATACGATTAATCTGACCCACCCCGTTGTAAATAATTTTCATATTCACGTTTATTTTGGGGTCGTCGAGTATTTCAATACCATTTGTATTGATAATGACAATCGGTAAAGTTGATTGCGTAAAATTGACTGTTTGTGCGAGAAGTTTAACACTAAATACACTGAGGATGAACAAGATAAGAGCCGTTTCTTTCTTTAACATTTTGTAGATTTTGATTATAAGTTTTAATTATTCTGCCGAATAATGGTGTAAATGAATTTGATGCAAGATAAAGCCGTCTCAAATTACGTGAGTCCGTTGGGTTTTTCTAATTTTGCGCCGTTTTTAAAAACCATTTTAATTATTAAGGTATTATTCAATTATTCAATAATGAAAATAGACGTTATTCTCGGTTTACAATGGGGCGACGAGGGCAAAGGTAAAATAGTGGACTTTCTCGCAGAACAATACGACATCGTTGCACGCTTTCAAGGTGGACCGAATGCCGGACATACGTTGATGTTTGGCGGCAAAAAATTTGTCCTCCACACGGTTCCATCTGGTATTTTTCGGAAAAAACTCATCAATGTCATCGGCAACGGTGTGGTGCTTGACCCCATTACCTTTGAGCGCGAAATTCAAAACTTACGCATCGCCGAAGTCGATTTTGAAGACCGTTTGTTGGTTGCCAAAAAAGCACACCTTATTATCCCGACTCATCGCTTACTCGATGCAGCCAGTGAAGCCGCCAAAGGTTCTGCTAAAATTGGTTCGACATTGAAAGGCATCGGTCCAACTTATATGGATAAAACGGGGCGCAATGGCTTACGGGTAGGCGACATTCTGTTACCTAATTTCCGGGATCGCTACGAGGCTTTGAAAAAGAAGCATCTGGAAATGCTAAAAATATACCCCTCAGTATCTTTTGATTTAGAAGCTGAAGAGCACCGTTTTTTCAGTAGTTTGGCGACTTTAAAAGCTTTGCAATTAATTGATTCTGAATATTTTATCAACAATGCTTTAGCAGAAGGCAAAAAGATTTTGGCAGAAGGCGCACAAGGCTCGATGCTGGATATAGACTTCGGTACTTATCCGTATGTCACTTCTTCAAATACCGTTACAGCGGGTGTTTGCGTCGGCTTGGGCGTTGCACCTCAAAGTATTGGTGAAGTGATTGGCATTACAAAAGCGTATTGCACACGCGTCGGTAGCGGTCCTTTTCCAACCGAATTGCATGATTCCATCGGAGATTTGCTCCGTACTGAGGGGGCAGAATTTGGCTCAACAACAGGTCGTCCGCGGCGGTGCGGTTGGATTGATTTGCCGCAGTTGCGTTATACGATTATGCTCAACGGTGTTACACAGATATGTATAACAAAAATTGACGTATTGAATATTTTTTCAGAACTACACGCTGCCACTGCCTATCATTATAACGGTGCTGAATCAACTGATTTGCCGTACGACATGTCAGAAATACGTGTGAATCCAGTCTATCTGAAATTCGCAGGATGGAACACATCGCTTGATGATATGTTGGATTTTGATGTTTTACCCGAAACTTTAAAACAATATGTCCTCTTTTTGGAGGAATTTCTGAAAGTAAAAGTGACGATGATTTCAACGGGACCTGAGAGAGAGAAATTGATTTTGAGATAATCCAGCATTCACTTAGGTCTCGCTGTTGTCGTTTCTCCTAAATTAACAGTAAAATTAAATGATTCTGTCACGTTACGTTCTATTGGAGTAGAAATTTCGATGTTAGATATTTATGAAAATATCGTTTTTCGAATGAAAAAGTAATGTAACATTGAGTCATGTGGATAACATGACTCAATGTTTTTGAAAAAATTATGTAACAACTTACGCAACCGCTTATACTGAGGGGGGTATACTTTAGGAATGTATTTCTCACGCCTTATTCATTTTGTAAATTTTCAGCCAGTTCATTAAAGCAAACGAAGCCAAGCCCAGAAAAACGACATACTCAAATGTAATCAACAAAATACCTTTTTGAAAGTATAAAATAGGTGCAATAATATCCACCAAAACCCACAGCACCCACGACTCTATTTTTTTCATCGTCAACAATAAATTACCAAAAATACTCATCGTCATTACGAGCGTATCAGCGTAAGGGAACGCCGCTTCGGTGGGAAAAAGAGTGGGATACCAAATGTGCAGTTTTGTTACCATAGAACCAATAATAAGTGTTGAAATGATGATGGATAAAGTCATCCCAATCTGTTGTTTGCCAGGTAACCATTTGATTTTCACCACTTTCTCATTCGTTTCTGCTTTCGTTTTTGACCACAACCACCAACCGTAAACACCTGTGATGAAAAAGTATATTTGTAGAAAAAAATCAGAATATAGGCTCAATTTATAAAAAATCACGCCCGAACAAACGATATTGACCAAGCCAATGCCCCAATTCGCAATATGCTCACGCGCACTCAACCAAACGGCAAGTAGCCCGAAAATAGTCGCCACCAATTCGAGCCAACTCATTTTATAATTGAGCAGTTCAAAGGCGATGTTATTGATGTCAAAAAAACTCATTTTGTAAAGGTTAGGTGTCTATGTATCAAATCTACTGTGTTCCTTTCTCAATATCAAACTCCGTTTCAACTTCCCAATCAGCACGAAGTCCTTCAATTTTTTTCCAAAAAATGCGCTCTGGTTGGCTTTTTGTATCATAATTGCCTGTATCCCAACGGCGATTGACATTTGTGTCTTCAATCACTTTCAGTTTATATTCGGCAGGAGGTATCATCTCAAAACGCTTTTCAGCCGCTTTTTTATTGTCAATATAAAACGAGGCTTCAACGCCATCTGAACTGTTAATAATTTGAACAACATAATGCTTTAAACTATCTAAACCATTGACTTTCACGATAATAGCACCCAATTCAGATTTTTTCTGCACCTGTATCTTCGTCGCAACGGTATCATTTTTCAAGCCATAAATATCCGTCAAGGCTTGTGGCAATATCGTAAAAGTATAAGGCATCCCTTCTACCCACGCCGCATCAAAAACCAATCGTCTTTTGCTCGTCGAATCATAGTGAATACTGAGGGGTATGTTTTGACGAGCAGAATCCAATAAGATAACCTTTTGACTATCAATTCTTTCTATCGGAGTTGAAAAACTCAACATAAAAGGTTTGAGTGGATTTTTAGCATAATTAGACTGAATACTGAGGGGTGTCAATTTTAGATTTTTCTTAAAAAAGTCAACGCGTCCACGTGTTCTGACGCGAACGGTATCCGTTGGAAATGTATCGTTTTTGACATAGATATTCCACGAAGCATCTCCTGACGGTATATCATAATATGTCAATATGGTATCTTTACTCACATCCAGTTCTATTTTTTGTTTGACATCATCAAAAGTCACTTTTGCCGCTGGAAGGTCGTGATTGGTAATGATTTTTATGACCCCATATTTATCCGTCTCCTTTGTCAATAACTGCCATTTTTTAGGCGGGTCAAACAAACGAATATCTATTATACCTGATTGATTATCAACTATTTGTCTTTTGCCATCCCTTTTATTAATCGAATCCTGTTTTGCACTTTTGGCTGTATCCGCCTTCATTTTGGAAGCCGTAAAATCAGCCGTTACACGGAACAAAGAATCTGGAAAACCAATGCGCTCAATATCTTGATTGTATAAATAATTCAAATCTTTATCGAGCAAAGCAAAAACTTTGAACGTGCCTTCGCGCACATTTTCAATAATAGCTTCTCCATTTTTATCCGTTCTGCCGAAATAAAAAGGCTTGATTTTTCGCACAACGGAGTCCGCAAAATTGTCATATAACATCAAAACCGCCCCCTCAGTAGGTTCGCCCGTAACAGCATCAACGACGTGTCCGCGCACCGTCAATGAATCAATAATAGCACCCGTTGAAAACACAAAACGCAGGTTCTTAGCGTTGTTTCCTTCGCTCAAATCCTTAACAGATGTACCAAAATTGATGGTATAAGTGGCATTTTCACGTAAAATTTCTTTTTTTCCGAACTCAAATATGACTGTTTTACCATCTAAAGTCACTTGCGGCTGTTCCTCAAGCGGTGGCGAAACGACGACTTGACTAAACGCATCTTCGAGTTTAATCCATTCATCGAACGTCAATTCGATGCGTTGTTTTTTAAAATTTGTCTGGAAGTTCGGCGTAGATTTTTGTTCTATAACTTTGGGTGCAATAGAGTCTTTGGCACCACCCGTGGGGGCGACTATGTTTGCACAACTTTGGAGGAACAAAAAAGTTATAAATAGGAGACAACCCCTTATTAAAAATGGACTTATGACAAGTGAACGGCACTTATTTTTTATATAAAAACCCATAATGTAGTTTAAAGCCTTGAAAAAATCGCGTGAAGTTAAGGCATTTTAAACGTCTGATACTGAGGGGGTGTTGTTTTGAGAAAAAAAACAGTGGTATGATTATAAATATTGGCAAAGGAGTGCATTAAATCATAAGTCTCAAGGAAAATCTCTTTGTCATATCTGCTTTGAAAAAAACAGAATTGAACCGTGAACTAAATATTAAATCATTGTCTCGATAGTACGAAATTTCAGATTTAACCTTAAATTTGTGTCTTATCGACAATCAGCTACAATCAATTTTTTTCACTTAACACATCTATTGCCTTATGGAAGCTATACTTACAGACATCGAAATCATAGATTATGCCCCTGAATATCGTGACGATTTTACACGTCTTAATGCAGAATGGATGACGACATACTTCGGTAAGCCGCTGCATAATCATCTCAATGACCCCGAAACAAGTATCATAAATGAAGGTGGTTTCATCCTTTTTGCCCAATCTGACGACAAAATCATTGGTACTTGTGCCATTTTAAAGAAAAATAACAAGCTCTACGAAATTGCAGACATGGCAGTTGCACCTGAGCATCGGGGCAAAAACATTGGTAAACGTTTGCTTCATGCGGCTGTTGAAAAAGTCCGTAGCGCAAATGCGCGTCAAGTTTATCTTGTTACAAGTTCCAAATTGGCGGCTTCTATTGAGTTGTTCCGAACATATGGTTTTCGCGAAACGGGTTTTGATGCCGATACGTCACTATATGAAGGCTCTGACATCAAAATGACGCTTAATTTGAAATAGGCATAAAACTAACACATATTTTTTATGTTAACACATAGCCAAATAGGGCACATAGTTTATTGATTTTCAAATACTTATAAACTATGTGCGCTATTTGGCTATGTGTTTAACATAAAATGATGCCTCTAAAGTTGCAGTTTTCACGCCGATATGAATAAAGAATTCTTCAAAAACATTGTCTTTCTTGTTGCTATCAATCTACTCATCAAGCCTTTGTACATTTTTGGCATTGACCGCACAGTTCAAAACCGTGTTGGTGAGCAGATTTATGGCATTTATGCGGCACTTTATAGTTTTACTTTTTTGCTACAAATCATCAATGATTTTGGGATTCAAAATTTTAACAGCCGTGAAATTGCTCAAAATCGGCATCAATTGAGCCGCTATTTTTCAGGTATTTTGTCCTTGAAAATCGTGTTAGGCGTGGTTTACTTAGTCGTTTTATTCTTAACAGCCCTTGTTTTTGGCTACGAACAGCACTATTATCCCATGATTTTGTCGTTGGGTCTTTTCAATATTTTACTCTCTTTGAGTACTTATTTGCGCTCCAATATTGCCAGTTTGGGTCTTTACACATTGAACAGTTTTTTGAGCGTATTAGACCGTGTCCTGTTGCTTTTTATCTGTCCCGTCTTGCTGTTTGTTGAACCCTTTAAGTCGTCTTTTCAGATAGAATGGTTCATTCATGCACAGAATATTTCGATGTTGGTCGGCATTTTAGTCACTTTTAGCTTATGTTACCGCAAAGTGGCATGGCTTCGGATTCGTTTTAATCGCCCATTTTTGGTGTCTATACTGAGGGGGGCAATGCCTTATGCTTTAGCCATTTTTTTAATGACGATTTATACCCGAACGGATATGGTCATGCTCGAAAGGATGCTGCCCGATGGGGCGCGACAAGCGGGGATTTATGTTTCCGCTTATCGCCTACTTGATGCCGTCAATGTTTTAGGGTTGCTTTTTGCGGGTTTGTTGATGCCGATGTTTTCAAGGCAAATAAAAATGGGTGAACCCGTTAACGTTTTGTTGCGATATAGTTTTCAAATATTAATGGTCGCTGCCATTACGTGTGCAGGAACGGTCTGGTTTTTTAGAACGGATATTATGTTATTGCTTTACCATGAAGCCACACCGTATTCAGGCGATGTTTTGGGCGTTTTGATGTGCAGTTTTGTCGCGGTGAGTGGGACATATATATACAGTACATTTATCGGCGCGGCGGGAGAAGTACAGCGCATGAACCGCACGTTTATTGTCGCTTTGATACTCAATATTGTTTTAAATATTGTTTTGATTCCCACATACAAAGCCTTGGGTGCAGCGTTTTCCACATTTTTTACACAATCCTTTGTCCTACTGTCCTTGATTTTATTGTCCAAAAAACTTGTTTCGAGTACCCGAGAAAAAAGTGATGCACGTTGGGGATTGACTATTTTGGGCTTTAGCACAGCCGTTTTTATGATTAGTTTTTTATCAAAACAACTCGCTTTTACACCTTTTTGGTATGTAAATATGGCAATTGCTGTTGTATTGAGCGTATTTTTAGGATGGGTTATGGGATTTTTAAATTATAAAAAAATAGAGGCTTTGCTGAAAGTATAGAGACACATGCCGAATACGATAAAATTAAAAATATTCAAAATAATTAAAAAATGACAGCAGCTATCACAACTGAAAATCAATATAAAGAAGCCTTAGGTGTTATTGAAAAATACTTAGAAAAAGGCTCTGATGCGCTTATTTTTGATGAAAAACAAGAGTTGCGTCGCATTTCATTGCTCGTTGAGGCTTATGAGCAACAAGTTTATCCGATGCCTTTACCTGATATTTCAATTGCACACAATGGCTATGTCGTAAAAACATAGCCATTGTGTTTTTTGACCGTTTTATACTGAGGGGGGTAAAATTTTCTAATTTTGTCGCCGTTTTTAAGTTTTAAAATTAAAATGCTATATGAAAAATATAAAATTCACCGCTTTATTCGCCTTTTTTCTCACCATTTTAATCGGTTCATGTAAAAATGAACCGAAATCAGATGCGCCACAATATGGCAAAACAGGCAATTCGGCAATCGACTCTTTGACAGATTTGATTTTTAAAAACCCAAAAGACGCTAATTTGTATTATCAAAGAGCCAAACTTTTTGAAGAAAATGGTGAAAAAGGCGGGTATGATTACGCCATCAAAGACATGCAATATGCCTTGTCGTTGGACTCCAATAATATTAATTTTCATCATTTTTTAGCAGACGTTTATTTGGATTATTCGCAGTCTCGTTTGGCAGTGCAGACGATGGAACGCGCGGCGGCGATTGCACCGACACGTATCCCGACCTTATTGAAATTGTCAGAATTATATTTGATAACAAAACAATACGACCAATCTTTGCAGACAATTACGAAGATATTGCAGCAAGATCCGCAACAATCTGATGCGTATTTTGTGACGGGTATGGTCTTCAAGGAAAAAGGCGATGACCCACGGGCGATTAGTGCATTTCAAAAAGCGGTGGACTTGAATGCGGACAATAAAGATGCGTTTTTTGAATTAGGTCAATTGTTTACAAAACGCGGTAATCCATTGGCTTTAAAATATTTTGATAATGTGTTGTTGCAAGATTCATTGGATGTGAATGCTTTGATGGGTAAGGCTTTTTATTTGCAATCGAATAAAAAACCACAAGAGGCGATTAATATTTATCGCAAAATTATCATTCATGACCAGCATTATGTAGCAGCTATATTCAATTTAGGTTTTTTGTATTTTGAACAAAATGACTTTGAAAAAGCGCATTTTCACTTCGATTTGTGCATAAAAGAGTCACCAACTTACTTCAAGGCGTATTACTATCGGGGTTTAATTGCTGAAAAAAAAGGCGATATAGCAGCCGCCTTAATAGACTATGAGCAAGCCTTAGAATTTAATTCAGCATATGACTTAGCTTTAGATGGCATCAAAAGGTTAAGAAAAAAGTAAAAATTTAAGCAGCAAAAGCAGCATAAAATCTAATGAATTTCGTTGTCTTACTCGAAGCATAACCAACAAATTAAATTCGATAAGTCATGCGCTTAAAATTTACATGTCTCTGTTTTTTCTTATATCCAATCCTGTTTTTTGCTCAATCTGAAATTGGGCAAGACAACCTTATTCCCAATCCTGGTTTCGAGGAATTTGACGGCTTTCCTATTGGTTGGTACTACAAAGGATCTGATTTTGATGATATTGTCAAATATTGGTTATCACCCACTACGGCTTCGCCTGATGCTTATGGTCCTCGCGTGCGCGTGCCGTCCAGTTGGGCAGAAAAAGGTTTTGGCAAACAGACGCCCCACAGTGGGCAGAGTATGGCGGGCATTACGATGTATGGCTGTTCAAACGGTAAGCCGCACTGCCGTGAATATGTACAAATTCAGTTAAAAGAACCCTTGGTTATTGGACAAAACTATGTCTTTGAGGTTTGGGTAGCAAGTCTTGATGCGGGTTTGAGAATCAATAACATAGGTGCTTTTTTATCGGAAAAAAGGATTAAAATGGTCGGTGAAGAGCGTATTAATGTAAAACCCACTGTTTTTGCTGCAAAAGTCGTTGATCCTAAACCCCAACAATGGTACAAAATGACCCTTAAATTTACGGCTGATTCGGAATCGGAATGGCTCATCATTGGTAATTTCAATACAGATGATGAGACGACGATTATGACCCCCCCCTCAGTATCTAACCTCAATTTTTCTTATTATTATCTTGACGATGTCAGCCTTAAAAAAACGGAACCAATTATGCGTGTACCTATAAAAGACGATGATTTGTCACGTATTAGGCTTGAAGTAGGCAAAACTGTGCGCCTAAAGGATATTTATTTTGACAGCGACAAAGCAGATTTGTTGCCGCGTTCAAATGTGGAACTCGACAAATTGGTGAGTGTTTTGAGAGAAAATCCTAATCTTGAAATTGAAATTATTGGTCACACAGACAATGTAGGTGATTCAAATTATAACCTCACATTAAGTCGTCGTCGTGCGGCTATGGTTATGGATTATTTGATTCATAGTGGTATCGAAATCCGCCGACTAAGTTCAAATGGATTTGGCGATAAACAGCCCATAGCCTCGAATGATGTAGAAGAACTGCGTCAATTGAATCGGCGTGTCGAATTTAGAATTTTGAAAAAATAATATATACCTACTTGTAAACAGGCAATGAAAAAGTAAACGATGTACGTCCATCTTTACTTTCTACAACAATCTTACTGTTGTGTAAATCCATAATTTTTTTCACAATAGCCAATCCCAAACCTGTACTGCCTTCAATAGCGGAATTTTTGAAATAACGGTCAAAAATCTGCTCTAATACTGAGGGGGGTATGGTATTTCCTGTATTCGTTATTTTTATAACTAATTGACTATCATTTTTTTGTAAACTTAAATCAATGTGTCCATTGGGTATATTATAACGAATGGCATTGTCAAAAAGGTTTTGCAAAACGCGGTCAATTAGTTTAATATCCGCTATAATCCAAGGCAGCTTTTCCGAAAAATCGGTAGAGATGGTGATGTTTTTTTGGGTGCATATGACTTCATATTTAGCGACAATATCATGCAAAAGTTCAGCAATTGGAAAGGGTTCTGTATTCAGTTGCGTGTGATTGGACTCCAATTTCGATAGTTCAAAAAGGTCTTCAATCAGTTTTGTCAAACGGTGCGACTCTTTTTGAGCGATGGTCAAATAACGCTCGCGTTCAGGCATCGTAATATCATATCGCCTTAAATAAAGGGTTTCGATATAACCCGACAAATTGGTCAAAGGCGTCCGCAAATCATGCGAAATATTCGCAATCATTTCTTTCCTCAGTTTGTCAACGGATGATAATTTTTCATAACTAATTGCCAATTCCTCACTAATTTTAAGGTTGGCTTTATAGGCATATTCTAATTTTATTTTCATACGTTCTTCGTGGAACAACATCCGCCGCAGCCAATAAACGAGGACTAAAATAATAGGTAAAATGATAAAAATCGAAATCATTAGATTTTGAAGCGCAACTTCCCTCGCTCGTGTTATAAAGCGATTAAATTGTTCGTCAACCATGACAATAGCAACGGGCTGCCCAAGTTTGTCGCGTATGGGTGCAAATGCCGACAACCACATACCAAATTCGTCTTGATACATCGGCAATATGCCCCCCTCAGTAAATTTCTCCTTTAAAATGGGTTGAAATGTGCGGTATTCATGCCTAAAATAAGGGGTGTCTGCGGAGGTAGCTAAAAACTCAAAATGGCTTTTGGCGGAGTCATACACCATTGTATAGACAGGTGTTTTGAGCATATTCGCAACGGCATTGCGTGCTAAAATGTAGTGAATTTTGTCATAATTGGTATCCTGCGTGTTGTACAATAAGGCATCCTTATGAGGATAACGCTTTGCTACATAACTATGCAAATCGGCATCTATTTGTAAAGCAATAGCATTAGCAATGCCTTCAAGTCGAAAAAGACTGCTTTGCTCGGCTTGTTCGCAAAATCGAAAATAGGTCCAACTAACGAAGTAAGCTGTTATGAGCAGATAACCGATAAAGACGAGCCAAAAGATGCGTTTTGTCATTATAATTTTTCATTTTTCCAACACCAATTTCACCAATTACACCAATTTACTAATTAAATACAATTCGTGTAATTTGTGAAATTCGTGTTAGTGAAATCCTTATTAAAATTCAATATTAAACCTGATTTTAAAATATTGAGCCGAATAACGCTATTTTTTGAAATAATTTTCTGAATAACGCAGCAATTTTCAACCTTTGCAATTTATAAATCAAAAATTAGGACTTTGAAAGCTAATCATATATTTCGCAAAACACCGCCCCCGATTTTCGAAGTCACCTCTCTGACTTTACCGCTCCCCTCAGTATCCAAACTCGATAACGGTATTCCTGTGTATCAGACGCGATTAGGGACGCAAGAGATTATGAAATTAGATATTGTCATTTTGTCAGGTCGTCCAGAAGAACATAAACGTTTGACTTCCAGGGCAACGTCTCGGCAACTACGAGAAGGGACGGCAAGTTTTAATTCAGCACAAATTGCTCAACAACTTGATTTTTGGGCGGGTACTTTGAAGATGCCCGTAGGTCTCGATACGAGCAACATCAAGTTGTATTGTATGACGAAGCATTTTCCGAAATTGTTGCCCTTATTTGCCGAAATCATTCAGCAACCGACTTTCCCACAACAGGAGTTAGATACATTTGTCGATAACAATATCCAAAATTTGACGGTCGAATTAACAAAAAACGATGTCATTGCTTACCGAACCATAACGGAATTGGCGTATGGCGCAGATACGCCTTATGGTTATAACTCAATGCCTGATGACTATCGTGCCTTAACGAGTGAAGATTTGAAGCAATTCCATCGCAATCATTATACCTCTGATAATATGATGATTTTTTTAAGCGGTTATTTTGATGATTCTGTTTTAACCCTTTTGAATCAATATTTAGGTCAACAAAAAACGGTTGCTGTTAAAGAAAATGCCCCCCTCAGTATAACGGGCTTAAAACCCGAAAAAATAAGGGTTGATAATCCTGACACCTTACAAGCGGCTATTCGCATAGGTCGGCGTATCGGCAATCGCAAGCATCCCGATTTTAATGGTTTTTTTGTGCTGAACACCATATTGGGTGGTTATTTCGGCTCTCGTTTAATGCGTAACATTAGAGAAAAGAAAGGTTTTACTTACAATATTGGTTCGGCAAGTGATACGCTGCACCGCGATAGTTTTTTTTATATCAGTTCAGAAATCGGGAATGAATTTGTAGATAAAGCCCTTGTTGAAGTCTATAAAGAAATGGCGATTTTGCAAAACGACTTGATTGAAGACGAGGAATTGGCAATGGTCAGAAATTACCTCATGGGTAATTTTTTAAATATGGTAGATGGTCCTTTTGCGATAAATGACATTATACGCACCTATACGATAGAGGACATGCCTTTAAATGCATTTTCTCAATTTGTAGACACCATCCGCACCATTACGCCTACTGAATTGCGCGATTTGGCGCAAAAATACTTGAAAAAAGAAGATATGTTTGAAGTCGTTGTCGGCACTTTTGATAAAAAACGGACTAAACCTTCGCGGGTTCGGTAGTTGGTTTAGGCGTTAAATCAAGCAAACGGAGCTTATTTTTGGTTTTGTTATTAATTTTAAAGGTTTTGAAACCTGAAATACGGGTCAAAAGCCAGCCTAAGATGCCCGTGCTTGCGCCTACGACCATGGCTTCTTTGCAGTTCGGACAGTTAGGTGTCAGTTTGCCAACCAATCCGAAAAAGGCAGCACCAGCGCCAAAAGTCATCAATGTAGCACCGATGTTGCGAATGCCGCGTCGTTCGTTGCCTTTACGGACTGCAATAATGTCCTCAACGGTAACCGCCCAATCGTCAAAAATGACTTGATGCCGGTCAATATCAAAGTCAACAATGCGTTTGGTTATCCAAATTTTATTCTTTTTGTCGTCACCATCTGTTTGAAACGTGATATTTGAACCGATAAGAAATGACATACGAGAAGGATTGCGTGGCGTATCGAGTTTCATCACTTTTTGGGCAAATACACTATTTAGTAAGGTGCATGTGAAAAGAAGAATGTGTAAAAGGCGCATATTGATTAATATTTGAAGATGAAACGTGGTGCCTCAAAATTACGCTGCTCCGTTGAGAAAAAGGCAACCAAGTTCATTTGTAAAAAAATTATGAATCAAATGGTTAATTTGAGATGATAGAAATACGACATAATTGGGAAAAAAAATCTGCCGAACGACAAAAGATTTATAAAAAAGCCCTTCAAAAAGCGGATAAAAACAAGGTTTTGAAGCAGTTGCCGGCATTACATGAAGAGGCATTTTCAGAAATTGATTGTTTGGCTTGTGCGAATTGTTGTAAAAACTATTCACCTCGTTTTAAGCCGCCTGATATTAAACGGATTGCAAAGCACTTAAAAATGAGTGAATCGGCTTTTATTGAAAGGTATTTGCGTCGGGATGAAGAGGGGGATTATGTGGTAACAACCAAACCATGTCCGTTTTTGGGAGAGGATAATTATTGCGATATTTACGATGTTCGCCCTTCTGATTGTCATCGTTTTCCTTATACCGATGAGGATATTTTGTTAAAAAAACAGGCTATTACTTTAAAAAATAGCACTTTTTGTCCTGCTGTTTATTATGTTTTAGAGCGAATTATAAGTCTTGATGTCCTTTGATACTGAGGGGGGCATAACTCCCCCCCTCAGTATCAAAGGGTATTTATTTGCCAATAGTTTTAATCAACATGCCTCTTGCCACACGGTCAGTCAATTCCATGCCATTGATGATAGCGAGTTCTTTATGTTGTTTTTCGGGCATATTGAAAGCCTTCAAAGCATCTTTTAACGTTCCATCAGAAGAAACCGTTTTTATACGGATTCGATTTGGCTTAACATTGATTTTGCTATTGTCCGTCAAAGGTCTGAAACCGTTCATTGTATTGTTGAAAAGTCGCTCATAGTTTGGAAAATCTGCTAAACCTGCTACACCATGAATGATATAATTCAAACCGTTGTAGGCAATAAAAGTGGTCATAACGCGCGTCGTATTTTGAGCTGCGTTTTGAGTTTGTTGAGTTTGTTGAGCTTGTTCAGGCACTTGGTCTCCTACTTGCATAATGGCTTGCAAACCATTGATAGTTGTATTACGTTGGTCAATCAACCTAAGTTTATGCTTTTGAACCACAGCATTTGCTGCTGCTTCAAGCGTCTTTTCAGGTGCAACTGTCAAAATCATCAAGGCTTTTTGATCTTTAGACGCCATTTGAAATTGTACAGGTGAATTATGTGTTTGCCAATTTGAAGGAATGGGAAATTCAAATTTGAGTTCAGGGTGATAGAAATTATTGTTTTCGACATAGCCTTGACGCGGGTCTTCGCCATAGAGCAAGCCTTCGATGCGACGCAAATAACCATCTCGATTAATTTCATACGTCTTTGACGGATTGGCTTTTTGCGTTTCAGTTGCCATCGCCCTTACCTTATTATAACGGTCACCTGGGTCGGGATGTGTAGATAAAAAAGTGGGTATACTGGCACCTGATGCTTCTTGTATGCGCCCAATGGTTTGGAAAAAACCAGCCATTTCGCGGGCATCATAACCTGTTTTTGAAGAATATTCAACGCCTAATTGGTCAGCTTGAGATTCATGGTCGCGGCTGTATTTGAGCATTAAAAGTTGTAAACCTTGACTGGCAACATCCGCATATTGCGCAAACTTAGGGGAGGCGATCATACCGATAATCAAGCCGCCTTGTAATAAAAATTGCTTGGTTTGTTGTTGTGCGCCGTGCCGACCAGTAACATGACCGATTTCATGCCCCAAAACGCCCATAAATTGGGCTTCGTTATTAAAATGAGCCAATATGCCACGTGTGAAATAGACATAGCCACCTGGCACAGCAAAGGCATTGACAACCTCGGAGTCCATGACTTTAAATTGGAAATTGAGGGTTGAACGATGAGAGATTTTTGCCATTGACTGACCTTGAATACCTACATAGTGTTGCAACAGAGAGTCGGCATAAATACCGAATTCGGCTTGAATAGAAGGGTCAGATTGTTGTCCAAGAGCAATTTCTTGCGATTCGGACATAAAGGACAGTTCTTTTTTACCAGTAACGGGATTACGAGAGCATTGGTTGAAAACCAATAAGATAGCTACTAAAGCAGCTATGCGTGAGAAATGTTTGACTGTCATGATTTTCATATTGTGTTGTTTTTTATGATTGTAAATTTAGTGCTTTATCAAGCAAAAAAGATAAAAAAATTAAGTTTGTCTTTCTAATGCATATATTTCATTTTAAAAAAGATTCTTTAATGTTAAAATTGTGTTTAAAGGTTCTTTTTAACAAAAAAAAATGTAACGTAACCTCATATTCTTCGTCAAAAAAAACCGTGCCACGCTGCAATGAAATAAAATTAATTTTTAATAATATGCGGTTTGAAAAATCAAATTTTATTAAAATAGATATTAAAATGACTAATAAAATGAAAAGGCAACAAATTCCACAAAAACAGTATTCTAAGGATAACAAAGAAAGCTTTCCTTGGTTGCTTTTTATAGTAGGCATCGCTAGTACTATTATTGTATTGCAAGTTTTTGGTATTTTCAAAACGGTGGATACAGAACATAAAGCGACGATTATGGATGTCCATTCAGGAGAGTATGAAAATCGGCAAATATCGAAGGAACGGCTTAAATCTATTGATAAACCGACACCTCAAGTGGATGCCGTGCTTATATCCATTAAAGAGGAGTATGAATCACCTGTTTTTACGGATATACGTACTGCCAATGATAATAATAATTGGGGCTTGACAGATGACGAAGCAAAATTTTATGATGATATGCGTATTCGTTATGGGGGCACTCGTGATAATTGGCTTGGTGTTGTTCAAAGGGCAAACAGTACCTACAAAACCATTAAAGAAATATTTGGTGGGCGTTCAGACGTGGCTGCTGTTTTGCAAGACTCACGAGCGGCATCAACGGTTTTCAGTCGCATACAACAGTATTTTGGCATCTCAACCATGGATTGTTTAAATTTTGCACAAAGTGGACGCGCCCTTCATTTAAGCGATTGGGCTAATTTTATTGAAAGCAGAAAACGTTAATTTTAACTTTTTTCTCATTTATAAGTTAAAACTTCTCTCTCCCTGTAAGAAACTACAATGGTTTTGCGTTTTTAGATAACTTTGCATGGTCTTTGAAACATTTGCTTTGCGAATGACCGAGTCGATTCATGAAAAGGATTGTTGTAAATAATCTATTTGAACATATTACTTCTTCCATTCAAAAATAACGAATAGTGAAAAAAAACTTTTGGATACTTGCAACCCTATTGTTTTGTCAAGTTAATACGTCAATTGCCCAACGGGGTTGGGAAATCGGTGGTTGGTTAGGTGTATCACATTATTTTGGCGATTTAAATACAAATTTTGACCTAAAACGCCCAGGTTTTGCGGGGGGAGCGGTTTTTAGGTTCAATTTCAATGATCGACTGTGCCTTAAAATGTCAGCAAACTATGGAAATATCAGTGCAGATGACAAAAATTCGAGCAATGTTTTTGAACAACGGCGAAACCTTAATTTCCGCTCGGTGCTCGTGGACGGAACAGGGCAGTTTGAGTTCAACTTTTTGCCTTATAACTATTTTGATAAAGCACAATGGTTTTCGCCTTACTTATTGGCTGGCTTGAGTGTTTATCACTTCAATCCTCAAGGAAAGTACAATGGGACGTGGTATGACTTGCGCCCGTTGGGTACTGAGGGGCAGTTCAGAGGAGAAGAATATTATACGACCCAAATGGCTTTGGCTTATGGCGGTGGTTTTAAAATAGCTTTAAACGAAGTTTGGAGTATCAATGTGGAAATCAGTGCCCGGAAATTGTTTAGTGACTATCTCGACGATGCGAGTAAGACTTATCCAAACATGAATGAAATACGTAAGCAGCATGGTGATATTGCCGTGTTGTTGTCTGATCCTTCGATAGCAGATGCAGATGGAAAGAAAATAGGTCAACTCGGTCGTCAGCGCGGCGACTCTAAGAGTAATGACATGTTCACATTTTTAGGGGTGAGTCTCTTATACTACTTTGGTGATTTGCGTTGTCCACCAATAAGCAATCGCTGATAAGATATTTGAGAAAATAGGTTCAAAATCAAAAGCCCGTTCCATTAGGTACGGGCTTTTCTTTTTTTGTTACTTTGCTTTATTCAGCTTTTTAGATGGAATATTCATCAAAACTAAACAAATAGTAAGGTAAGCAAGCAACCAGACGTCATGTGAAAAAGTCATGTTGTAGGGAGTTTAAAAGTTAAAAAAACAAACAAAAACACAAAGTTATATGATTCTATTATTAAAAAACACGATTAAGGAAAAAATATATAATAAAAATTAAATTTTTTATTTTTCTTATATATTGAGACTGCTGAAATGAACAAAAGTTTAATTCGTCAAAATAACTTCTATCCTTTTTTATGATGCCAAGGCTGAACTAAATAGAACTTTTTTAAAATGAAAATATTGTAAAATATTAATACAATTAACTTTATTCAAAAGATTCAATCTTTTTCCAAAAACAATATCCCCTATTTTCATTATACTTATATGTTTTGTCTTTTGTTTCTTTGTAATCTACTTTTTTTAGTATAATTGAGCCTTTAAATTTTAATTTTGCAAAAACACATTGTTTTATGATGAGAAAAATAAATCCTGAAATGACTTCTCCTCTCGATATGTATCAATATATAATTGGCGCTGTATCACCACGACCCATTGCCTTTGTCAGCACAATAGATACTGAGGGGGTCGCCAACCTTGCGCCGTTTAGTTTTTTTAACGCCTTTAGTTCCAAGCCACCCATTGTGGGCTTTGCAACGAGTATTCGCACAAGTAATGGAACGACAAAAGATACTTTGGCAAATGTCAGAGAAGTCAATGAGTGTGTTATTAATATAGTGAGTTATAATTTTGTAAGACAAATGTCTTTGACAGCAGTGAACTATCCGAAAGGCGTGAATGAATTTGTTAAAGCAGGGCTAACACCTATCGAATCAGATTTAATACGCCCATTTAGGGTAAAAGAATCGCCTATTCACATGGAATGCCGTGTGGAACAGATTATTCCTTTAAGTGACGAAAAAGGGGGAGGCATTCTAATCTTGTGTCGCATTTTGTGTATGCATATTAATGAAGATATTTTAGACGCAGAAAAAAACCGTATAGACCCGCGTAAAGTAGATACAGTCGGGCGGATGGGGCGTTTTTGGTACACAAGAGCCAATGGAGACGCTCTTTTTGAAATTCAGCAACCTGAACAATCCATTGTCTTGGGTTATGATTCATTGCCTAAAAGTATTCGCATGAGTGAGGTTTTGACAGCAAACAGCATTGCTGAAATTGCTGCATTGACGGAGTTACCTTCCGAAAAAGATATATTAGCGGTTAAAAAAGATACACGTGTTCAAAAAACACTTTTTTCACAAAATATACTGAGGGGGCTCCATCTCCTCGCACAGGAGGAATTTTTAAAAGGGAACAAAGAATTTGGCATCAAAGTCGCTTTGTTGGGCGAATTAGTTGGAGGTCAATAATATTGAAATATTTCATTTAAAATCAATCATTTATATAATTAATTTTTAATTATGAAAAAACATTTTACATCTTTTTCTAAGGTTGCCTTTAAAGGCATTTTGGTTGCATTTCTTTTAGGCTCAACACAAATGCTTTATGCCCAAATGGGCGCAAATGCGGCTTTGAAGACAAAGCTCGACAAATTAGCGATGGCTATTGAACCTAAAGTCATCGCTTGGCGGCGTGATTTTCATCAAAATCCAGAATTATCTAATAGAGAATATAAAACAGCTGAAAAAATTGCCAAATTCCTCCGCGATTTGAAATTTGATGAAGTGAAAACAGGTATTGCAAAGACAGGAGTCGTTGGCATACTGAGGGGGGGCAAACCTGGTCCAACAGTCGCGCTTCGTGCCGATATGGACGGCTTGCCTGTAACAGAACGCGGTAATTTACCATTTAAGTCAACCGTTAAAACAACATTTAACGATATGGAAACGGGTGTTATGCACGCTTGTGGGCACGATACGCACATGGCTATTTTGATGGGAACAGCTGAAGTCTTGTCGCAAGTAAAAAGCGAATTGGCGGGAACAGTTGTATTTATTTTTCAACCTGCCGAAGAAGGTGCGCCCAAAGGTGAGGAAGGGGGTGCTAGCGTAATGGTGCGTGAAGGTGTTTTGGACAATCCAAAGGTGGAAACGATATTTGGTTTGCATATCAATTCACAAACGCCTGTTGGACAAATCAGGTATCGCCCCATGGGCACGATGGCGAGTTCAGATGGTTTGACGATTACGATAAAAGGTAAACAAACGCACGGCGCATACCCATGGGAAGGTATTGACCCGATTGTAACGGGTGCTCAAATCATCATGGGTTTGCAAACGGTTGTGAGCCGCATGACACCACTCAATGAGTCGGCAGTAGTTGTAACGATTGGCAGTTTTCATGCTGGTATTCGAGGCAATATTATTCCCGAAGAGGCAAAAATGGTCGGTACGATTCGTGCCTTAGACCCTAAAATTCAAAAACAAGTGCATGAAAATATCAAAAGAGTAGTGAAAAACATTGCAGAATCGGCAGGAGCAGAGGCAACTTGTGAAATTGAATTAGGCAATCCTGTGACCTATAACAATCCAGAATTGACAAAAAAAATGTATCCGAGCCTTGAGGATGCGGCGGGTGTTGATAATGTCCGCGTCACAGTGCCGGTAACAGGGGCAGAGGATTTTTCCAAATATCAAGAAAAAATACCTGGTTTCTTTTTCTTTTTAGGTGGTATGGCAAAAAATAAGACAGCGCCAGAAGTCGCAGCCCACCACACGCCCGATTTTTATATTGACGAAAGCGGTTTTACAGTGGGTGTTAAAGCTTTTTGCCATTTAGTTGTGGATTATGCTGCTAAAAAGTAAGGAGTTGATTTTATTTCTTTAAGCCGTTAAATATGTGTATTTTTGCGCCCAATTTTGAAATAAATAGTCTTTATATACATGAATAAAAGAAATCAAGGATACTACTGTTCCTTTTGTGGACGACCCAAAGAGCAAGTCGGCATTCTCATTGCTGGCTCCGAAGCCCATATTTGCGAAGCTTGTGCAAGCCAAGCTATGGATATTGTCGAGCAAGAACTTGGCGAAAGTGCCATTCCTGAACGCAAAAAAACGAAGAAGAAAAAAGACGATTGGAAACCCATCGACAGAACGCCGCATCAGTTGAAAACCTACCTTGACCAATACGTCATTGGGCAAGATGAAGCTAAAAAAACGCTTGCTGTTGCCGTCTACAACCATTACAAAAGGCTCAAACAACCGCCTATTACTGAGGGGGATGTAGAAATTGAAAAATCAAACATTCTTTTTGTAGGTCGTACTGGAACGGGTAAAACATTGATGGCGCGAACGATTGCTAAACTGTTGAATGTGCCTTTTTCGATTGTAGATGCCACTGTTTTTACTGAAGCAGGTTATGTCGGCGAAGACGTTGAAAGCATGTTGTCTCGCCTACTTCAAGTTTGTGATTTTGATGTCAAAGCCGCAGAAAGAGGCATCGTTTACGTGGATGAAATCGATAAAATTGCTCGAAAAGGCGATAATCCAAGCATCACACGCGACGTTTCGGGCGAAGGGGTTCAACAAGGTCTCTTGAAAATGTTGGAAGGTGCCGATGTGCAAGTACCACCACAAGGCGGACGGAAGCACCCCGAACAGAAATTAGTTTCTATCAATACGAATAATATCCTTTTTATATGTGGTGGTGCATTTGACGGCATAGAAAAAGTCATTGCGCGCAGACTCAATACGCAAGTTATCGGCTACAACGCAGAGCAAAAAGACTTGATAGACCGAGACAATATGTTGCAATACATCTCGCCGCAAGACATCAAAGCGTTTGGTTTGATTCCTGAATTGGTAGGTCGTTTACCCGTTTTGACGGCTTTAAATCCTTTAGATTTAGATACTTTGAAGCTCATTTTAGTTGAACCTAAAAATTCACTGGTCAAACAGTATCAAAAATTGTTTGATTTGGAAGGCGTTAAACTTACTTTTTCGCCTAATGCGATTGATTTCATTGCTCGTACTGCTTTGGATTATGCCTTAGGGGCGCGTGGTTTGCGTTCAATCTGCGAAGCTATTATGACAGATTTGATGTTTGATATGCCTTCTCAAAAGCATGAAGTGCGTGAATTTGAAGTCACACGTTCTTATGCACGCGAAAAACTAAGCCATTCAAAATTGGTTCGCCTAAAAGCCGCTTAATGAGGGTTTTAAGTTTTGGGTTTTGCGTTTTCAACTAACGCAAAACCCAAAACTTAAAAATTCAAAACTTCTACCAATGCAACCAACTTACCAACGCTATACAACGCTATTCGGACATATCACTTTCGGCGTTTTGGCAATCCTTGCCATCGTTTTTTGGCGTGAGCGGACAATAATGCTTGACGCTTCTTTCCAAAGTTTTGATATTATTAATAAAGGAAAATTGGCGATACAAGTCCAGCGTTTTGGTGCGGCATTCGTTCAGTCCTTTCCTCTCGTGACATCAAAAATGGGTTTGTCTTTGTCAACCGTTTTAATGTCCTACTCCCTTTCTTTTGTTCTTTTTCATTGGCTCGCATTTTTTATTTGTGATAAAATATTGAAAGTCAAGGCTTTAGCTTTAGGTATTTTGTTGTGGTATATGCTGATGACTGCCCATACATTCTATTGGGCACAGAATGAAGTGATTCAAGGCATATCGCTCACGTTTGTTTATTTTGCTTTATTGATGAATCGAGGCGAATTTCTTAAATTGCGGTGGTGGGAATACCCCCTCAGTATTGGACTTGTTTTGACGCTTGTTTACTTCCATCCACTCATCATTTTTCCATTTTGCTTTATGTGGGGCTATTTTTTTATAGATAAAATTACCCCCCTCAGTAAATTTTGGAAAAATGAGATGCAACAATCTGAAGAGATTAAAAATGTAAACAAACCAAATTTAAGTTACGGACTGCTTGGTTGGTCTGTATTAAGTTTTGTAGCAGCTAATTATTCCAAATTTTATATTACAGGTGTCAGCCCTTATGATAAAGGTTCATCAGAGCGTTTTTCAAATCACATCACACGCCATCTCGATGAACTGGTTACGGGACCCAGTCAACGCATGTTTTGGGGGCATTGTTTCGATGATTTTATACTCGTTTTGCCGTTTTTAATCGGTATTATTGGGTTTTATGTCTGGAGAAAAGAGGGATTGAAAGGATTGTATTTTGTGGTTTCAACCTTAGGTTTTGTCTTCATTATCGCTACTTCGTATTTCGATAGCAAAGATTGGTTTTATCTTGAAAGTCAATATTTGCCGCTTGCGGTTATGCTTGCCATACCCTTTATTTTTGATGTATTGCCAAATATTAAAAATGTAAAATGGGCTGTTGGAATCGTTGGTTTTGTATTGATTTTCAAAGTTTTTTATATTTTTCAAACACATAAAACTTATACACATCGACTCAATTATTTAACTGAACTTTTGGATAAAACACGCCGTTTTGAAGGCACAAAGTTTTTTACCGACAATGACCATATTGAAGAAAAAACGCTATTGATGTATTGGGGGGGGGCCTACGAAACGTTATATCTTTCCGCAACGCAATCGCCTGATTCAACCCGTTCTATCCTTATTTTACCCGAACCAAAAGAGACATTGTGGATAACAGGTGGAAAAAAGAACTTTTATACTATTTTTGACAATATCGAATACGACAAAGCCAATAAACGGTATTTTAATTTTCAAGATACTACAAGAGGCTATACACTTTTGGTGAAAAAAGATTTTGAATAATAATAAAGAATAAAATTGAAAGAGGAAAATACATTGATATACGGTCGTCACCCTGTTGCTGATGCGATTAGGTCGGGCAAGCCTTTTGAAAAAGTGATGATGCAGCAAGGCTTACGTGGCGAAGCAGAAATCGAAATCCGTAAATTATCAAAAGAGTTTAACATACCCCTCAGTATAGTGCCGCGTGAAAAGCTCTCAAAAATGGCAAATGGGGGCAATCATCAAGGCATTTTGGGCTTTTTACCGCTTATTGAATATCAGCGTTTGGAAGATATTTTACCTTTTGTTTTTGAAAAGGGTGAAACGCCGTTGCTGATTTTATTGGACAATGTTACCGATGTCCGCAATTTCGGTGCAATTGCTCGTTCGGCTGAAGTCATGGGCGTTCATGCTATTGTGGTGCCTCACAACGGCGCTGCTTTGCTCAATGCCGATGCGATGAAAGCCTCCGCAGGGGCATTAAGCCGTTTGCCAATTTGTCGTGAAAAAACATTGAGTGCCGTATTAGATTATCTCGCACAATCAGGCGTACGTGTTGTTGCCAGTGATTTAGCCGCAAAAAACAAGGTTTTTGATGTTGATTTTACTTTTCCAACGGCTATTCTGATGGGTTCAGAAGGCGAAGGCGTCAATAGAGCTTTATTGCGCCGCGCCGATGAAACGTTTATTATTCCGCAGGTTGGCACAACGGATTCGCTAAATGTGTCGGTGGCTACGGGCGTCATTCTCTACGAAGTTTTAAGACAAAGACTGTAAATAGTGTTACCCTTTCTGATAATATTATGCAATGATGAATTTGTAAATATTAAAAGACGGAGGCAATTTACTTATGGTATAAATAAATATTTAAAAAATAGAAATTTAATTTTTTGTTTCCAAAATATCGCTAACAGTTGTATTTTTGATACAAATTGTAAAAATCATGCAAAATACAGCCACATTACATCCATACGAGCATTTGACGATAGCTGATAGAAAGCAAGGGGGCGTTTTCTATACCCCTCAGTATTTGGCAGATTATGTTGCTGAAAAACTGGTTAGTTTTTCGAAATCAGATGCACCGAGTCGCATATCCCTACTTGACCCTGCCTGTGGAAATGGCATTCTATTGGAAGCCTTTTTGAAGAAAATCGCTAAAAATTATAAAATAGAAAACATAAAAGTCTGCGGTTCTGACATAGATAATATTGCTATTAATGCAACGAAACAGCGTTTAGCAAAGGTAGGAGATTCAACAATTATCCACGCTGATGCGATAACACCATTCATTAATAAAACAAATAAAAACGGATGGCTTGAATTGAAGAAAAGTCATTTTAATGTGTCTAATTTCAATTTTATTATCAGCAATCCGCCTTGGGGAGCGCAATTGGCACATATTGATAAAAATTGGTTGTCTCAAAATTTTTCGTTAGCCAAAGGTCAATTTGATAGTTTCAATCTTTTTACTGAAATTATCTTAGAAAACCTCGCAATAGATGGTTACTACGCACTTATTCTACCGGACTCTGTTTATAACCAAGAACAATGGCGTTTTAGACAAAAATTATTAGACACTAAGATTTTATTTATTGCTCGATTGGGTGAAAAGATTTTTGATGAAATCAACCGAGCTTGTACTGTTATTATTGGACAAAAAGCAAAATCTTCTAAAAATCATTTAATTCAATGTTTTCGATTATCGAAATCACTACGAAATGAGATATTAAATCAAGGTTTACAATTATCTCAAGCAGAACAAGCATTGAGTCATAAGGTCGAACAAGAAAGGTTTTTACGAAATGAAAATTATGCTTTTGATATTGATTTAAAAAAATCAGAATCGGACATTATATTTCGAGTTGAAAAATGGAGTCAACCCCTTAGTTGGTATGTCAGCAATACACGCGGTATTGAAATATCAAAAAAAGGTGTTATTTGTGAATGTGGTCAATGCAAAAAATGGTTTCCATTGCCCGAAAAAATTACAAAATGCCCACATTGTAAACATATTCTGCCTTTATCGGGCATAAAGACAGAATCAATTGTTTTTAATACCTCCCCTCCCGATGTTCTCGGGACAGGTCAGTATAAAACAGCACTTTTTAAGGCAGGAGAAGATTTATACCGTTATACTTCTGACTCAAAACGATGGATGGATTTGAGTAAACAAGGTATCAATTATAAAAATTTATCTTTGTATAAAGGTGAAAAGATTCTTGTCAGGAAAACAGGTGTTGGTATAACGGCGAGTTTAGATTATGAAAATGCTGTTACAAATCAAGTCGTTTATGTCTTGAAATTAAATCCCTTGTTTTCGGAAAAAATAACGCTTGAGTTTTTATTAGCTGTTATCAATTCACGTTTTATTACCTACTATTTGATGAAAAAATATGGTGAAACGGAATGGCGAACTCATCCTTATTTGACTCAAAATACAGTTAAACATTTACCTATACCATTACTTGATTTTGCGGACAATAATGTTCAGGAAGCGATAAGAAATGTGACTCTTAAAGTCAGAAATGCTATTTTACGCGATAAAGAGCAGGATATTTCATCAATAATAGATGCTCAAATAGAAAAAATAGTTGCCCAACTTTTTGGCTTGACACGGAAAGATTATGATACTATTTTTAAAGAATTGAGCGAAGCAGAACAACTCATTCCAATTAAACGACTGTTGACAATTTCAGTTGAGGACATTTTTGAAAATTAAATTATGGGGTATAGATATATTGGTTCTAAAGAGAAATTATCAGAAGTGATTATTTCGGAAATCAGATTTATCAAAAAAGATGCAAGGCATATTATTGATTTGATGGCTGGAACAGGGCTTTTTTCTTTAGCTTTAAGAGAAAATGGTTTTGATGTGACAGCTGTGGACGTAATGACTTATTCTTATCATCATTTAAATGTTCAACTGCGTTTAAATACCCCCCCTCAGTATCAAGGCGTTTTTCCTATAAAAGGCATTGCTAATTTTGAGGATACGATGCTGTTTAAACCGACAAATTATGAGCTTGTTTTGAATTATCTCAATCAATTACCGCCTGTAAAAGGCTATTTTTGGCAGGAATTCAGTCCAGAAGGTTCTCCTCATAATTCAAGTAAACCCCGTCAGTATTTTTCAGCAAATAATGCTGCTAAAATTGATGCCATTCGTTTGAAAATCAGAGAATTGCGTGAAGAAAAAGCTATTACAGATATAGAACATTCGCTAATTATCCATGACCTTATCATGGCGACGAATGATATAGCCAACATTGCGGGGACTTATGGGCATTACCTGTCTAAATTTGTTACTCGTGCCTTAACACCTATCGAACTACGACCTTCTTCTTTTTCGAACAAAGGTTCAATTGAGGGGCATACGATTTTTAGAGGTTATGCTGAAGAATTAGCGCTTATACTGAGAGGGGATATTTGTTACATTGACCCGCCTTATATCAAGCGTCAATATGCAGCGAACTATCATATTTTGGAAACATTGGCAAGAGAAGATGAACCCGAAGCTATCGGAGAAAGCGGTTTGCGTCCGTGGCGCGACCAATATTCTGACTTCTGTTCAAAAGTCAGAATTCGCAAATCGTTTGATAAAATTTTCAAGAATGTCCAATGTTCCGATTTTCTAATTAGTTATAGCGAGGATGGATTGATTCCTATTGATGATTTATTGAGTTTTTTTTCAAATTATGGTGAAGTCTCAAAAAAGGACATTGAATACAAACGATTCAAAAGTAATAACAATATGAGCCATCCAACTCTTACTGAATATCTGATTCATCTTCATCTGAAATAGGTGTTTCATCTGCCAAACTTTCTTCAATTATGCGGCTGTGTTCAGAGTGCCAAGTAATGGTATATGGTTTTTCATTAATCATTACAACTAATTTGTTATCCTCAATTTGACTTAAATCAATAGGCGAAACAGTCGCAAAGTGAAACATTCTGTGAATTAAAGGGCTGATAACCACCATATTTTCATAATTATCAGAACCATCTTCTCCAAGTGGAATGAGGTGATGTACTTCTGAATACCATTCTCCATTTTTCTTTTTGAAAGTCAGTTTTTCTCCCGTCAACTGACATCGTCCTTGATACAAGTTTTTTAATTGCTTAACAATTTGGGTATTTCTTTTGCGAATTTTAAAAATTCTTTCCACAAATTCCACTTTTTCGGGAATTTGACTGAGTGTTTGGAGTTTGATAGATGTGTCATCATTCAATAACGCAAGCTCTTTTTCGTCTCCTGATTCTTCTTGATTTTCCAAAAACTTAGGAGATGAATAAAAAGCCCAATCTGCATTATCTGTATCCAGATAAAGGCTGTCACTGATTTTTATATAGCCGGCAGAGTCATTTGTAAAGAGGTTTTTAAGTTGGTTGTTAACAAACCAGCTTTTAGGAATATCTTTTTTCAAAAACCAACCAGCCCAATAATCATCGTCATAAGTCTTAATCAAATAAACGACAAGATTTAATAGAGCAGAATCGTAATCAATGGGAAAACCATTTTGTGGATGCCATGATGGAATCCGATTTGATTGACGACTATCCAGTTTTTGAGAAGTAATACAAACTGATGCCGCACGTCGGTTATTAATTTTCAAAGAAATAGGGTTATCTAATCCCAAACTATTGATATTGAATGTCCAAGATAGTCTATTGCCTGCGCCTAATTCTGTATGATTGCCTAAGAAAACCTTCCATTTAGCCAAAGAAACAGCTGCGCAAGGAAAGTCAATATATGATTGACCACCGCCCGTACCGTAAGGGCTACCCGATTGATTGATATGTTTGAAATCAGCATAAGTCAGTCGTCTAAAAATAATTTCTTTTACTCGTTTTTCCATTGAACAAAATTTTTGGACAAATATAAATAACGTTAACGTGAGTTCGAAGATTAAATCTCCGAACTCACGTTAACGTTAAGAATTAGTTATCTTAAAAGTATGTCCGTTTCGGGCTCTAAAAGGTCGTCGGTACTGAGGGGGTGCTGTTTTTTGTTCAACCGATTGAGGAGCACGATTGAGATAACACCGACAATGACATTGTAAAAAATCTGGATAGTAATAAAGTTAATATTAGCAAATGAAAACCCATCCTCGCCCTTCACATCATACAACATCAAAGCAGAAGTGGCTAAAAAATGATACGTTCCCATACCACCTGGGGATGGAATGACAATACCAAAAGTGCCAAAAACAAAGACCGTTAATGCCGCCATTGCCGTTAAATTTGCCGTAGGTGCGAAAGCAAAAAAGCAGAGGTAGGTCATCATATAATACATGACCCAAATATTGATGCTATGAAAAATAAACAGCGGTAGGTTTTCAATATTTTTTATCGTTTTTAACCCCTCAGTAAATTTTTCAACAATGTGCCAAACCTTGTTTATGAGCGGTAATTGAGCAATTTTTTTACGAAAAATGTAAAAAAGAACCATACTCAAAATACCAAAAGCCATCAATCCAAGGAACAAGGGATGGCGAAATAAGCGAAATGAACCGTCGCCACTGCCCATATTATCATCAAGCCACTGCCATAAAAGGTCGTATTGGATTAAAAAAGAAAACCCTACGATGATGGCTAAGGTGATTAAATCCAAAATGCGATCCACGACAACTGTTCCCATAACACGACTCACAGATATACCTTCTGCCTTTGCTAATGCGCTAGCCCGCACCACTTCTCCTGCCCGCGACATCCACAGATTGGTAAAATAACTGATATTGACAGCAAAGAAGGCATTCAGCGTCTTCGGTCGAAAGCCTAAAGGATGTATCAGCATATTCCAACGAATTGCCCGACTCCAATTGGAAATTGAAAACGCAACGAGTGTCATAGCAATCCAAAAGAGATTGACGGAACGAAAATCGTCTATGAGTTTGTTGATAAATGGACGAGGCGGTTGACCTTCGAGACGGAGTTGCTCTTGAAAAGCGGCGTTTTGACTGTTATAAAGCCATATCATGATAGCAATACCAACGCCGAGAAAGAGCGCATATTTAACAATACTGATGAGATGTTTTTTCACAAGAAAAGGAGTGCTGTTATTTTTTTTACGCTTTATTTGACAATTTGAAGCCTTGAACTAATTAATGACTGATGTTACGCAGTCCCTAAATTATATTTTGTAAAATACAATTTTCAATAATTAAAATTTTGGCAACTGGTATTTCTATACTCTTGATTATCAGTTATTTATAAAAATCGTTCATTATATTTCTAAATCTAAATTTTACCCTACGTAACATAAGTTAATGAGTCAATTATACATTTACACCTCGGTATTTCATGAGTCACAAGAATCATTTTGTATAAGTATTATTTTTTATCATTTCTTTTGATTTATCTAATTGTATTTTCACAAAAGGCAATATGACCAAACCTAAATTATGAACCTCTGTCGAATACAGTTTCGGTTGGTCATTTTCAACCTCAAAATTTATTAGAGCGTTTTCGATTGCGGATGCCAGTTCAATGGGCATACTACGAATATCAAAACCTCCTTTAATTTGATTATTGACATATTTCTTAAAAGAACTGAAGTTTTTTACGTCATTTTCATTAGGTTTAGTGTTTAAGAAATGATAATAAAGCCATAATTCAAAACAAGGGTTACTTTGAGCTAGTTTCCAGCCATTGTAGTTTTCATTATTTGACGTGCAAAAATCCTTTAACTGCTGAATTTTATTGCTTTCGTTCCATCTATCGGTATCAATAACAAACCAAATTTCATCATGATATTCTTTAATTAATTTATATGTAGGTTCATTTCCTAAAAATAAAGATATAGCGTTATTTTTAAGTTTTAAAGGGTCTGATTGACCATTATTATTCGGTATTGGAATAATATCAATATTTGAAGAAAACCCTTGAAAATATTTGAAATATTTGATTTCCTTGTCCTCTCCTTCACAAAAAATATAAATTTTCTTTGCATCTTTTTGAACGGCGACTTTTTCATAGACCTTATTTCTACTCAAATATCTCATATTTATGCCAATTTAAGTCTTTCAAATTTGATAAAAAAGGGATACCGCCAAAACGACCATTCAAATACCCGTTTTCGATATTAGCTGTATTATGTATATTAAAATCACTCAAAGAATATAATTTTGAAGAGCCATCTATATCTTTTTGGGCAAACCAAATTTCATCAGGTCTCAATATTTCTTGGTCTAACAAACAAGATTCGTGTGTGGTGAAAATTAATTGTCCTTTTGTGAACGGGTCTAATGAAATTTTAGAAATGATTTCTTTAATAGTAATTGGGTGAATGCTGCGTTCTATTTCGTCAATGATATAAACGCGTTCTTCATTTATAATACCATTGAAAGCAGGAATATAATCAATTAATCTTTTAGTGCCATCAGATTCCATTCCAACAGTAAATTCTACATCTGTTCCCTTATCATTTATATGAATTGGCACTAATTTTTTGATAAAAATTTCTCCATTTTCATTGACCAATGAAAATTCTTCTCCACTTTCTTTATGGGATAATACAGAAAGTAAATTAGGGTCTTTCCTTATAGTTGCTAATATACTTTTTATGCCATTTTTGTCACCTTTTTCTAAATCTTCTATCTTTTCTTTCTCGACATTAATTTTATGGATACCTGTATTTAAACTTGGAATAAAAACATTAGCAAATTCTTTCAAATCACTATTTGTATCTAAAATATGAGCAATACCGCTTGGTTTTGCATCTGGTTTTATAATGACGAGAGTTGTTTCAAACCATTTACAGGCTATTTTAACGTCATTAAACTCTTTTTCATATTTGGCAGCAAGAAACGAAAGCAATAATTCATCTTTTTGTATAAGTTTTTCAGCTAAAACCTCTACAAATAGTTTGTTTTTAGCATCTTTAGTGTATCCTTCAAAAAAATCGATAGATTGAATATCATTTTCATTTGTTCTTTCAAAAATCAAAATATCACTATCCTTATTGCTTTCTGCAAGGTACTCATTCAAGATAATTCCTTTGTCAAATGTTATAGAATAATAATAAATTTTAGATTTTGCATAAAACTCAATGCCTAAGGAGATAGGAATATTGATATTATCATTACTAAGCTTAAATTTAACTTCATCAACCCCCTCAATTAATTTTCCTTCTTCAACAATTGATTCTAATAAAGAAATAGCTTTTATTAAGTTTGACTTCCCCGAACCATTAGCACCATAGACTGCACTTAAACGTAGAAATTCAATATTGCTATATGTTACCTTATGATGGGGTAAACGTTGGGTCTTGTTCGGAAACAAATTAAATTCTGTTTCTTCTTTGAAAGAAAATATATTTTTTGCAATAAATTTAATCAACATGTTTTTATCCGTTAAAATTTAACGTAAAAGTACGTTTTTTTCATAAAAAAGCAACTTAAACTCATTTTTAACATGCTTTCCGTTAAATTTTAAAGGGAAAATGTAATTTAAGCATTTTGAAATTTATATAAAGTAGTGAATAACGATTAGGCCGCTTCCTCTTGCATCCGTTGTTGTTCGAAAAGTTCGGCATAATAACCACCGTTTTGCATGAGTCTGTCATGGGTTCCTTCTTCAGCAATTGCTCCATGTTCAAGGACAATTATTTTATCAAATTGTAACATGCCGTGTATGCGGTGCGTGATGATAATAGACGTTTTATCTGCTAAAGCTTGGTTCAAATAGCCTAAAATCGTTTGTTCAGTGGTCGTATCAACGGCAGATAAGCAATCATCAAGTAAGACAATATCAGGTTGTTTTATCAAGGCGCGAGCTATCGAAATCCGTTGTTTTTGGCCACCCGACAAGGTGACACCACGCTCACCAACCATCGTGTCAAAGCCAAGTGGCAAGCCCATAATATCGTGATAAACAGCAGCATGGCGTGCAAATTGTTCAATCTCAGCACGTTGTGCGCCTCCTTTTTTCCCAAAAGCAATATTGCCCGCAATGGTATCTGAAAACAGAAACACATCTTGTGGTACATAGCCCATTTGCTGCCGCAAAGTATCGAGTGGAATGTCCCGGATGTCTTGTCCATCAATCAAAATAACCCCCTCAGTAACGTCATACAAACGGACTAACAAATCAGCTATGGTTGTTTTTCCACAGCCAGTTCTACCGATAAGGGCGAGTTTTTGACCTTTTTTCAAGCGGAAACTGACATTTCTCAAGGCGACGATGCCTGTATCGGGATAAGTAAAAGATACATTTTTAAACTCAATATTGCCTTCCAAAGGTTGATTAAAGATTGAATTAACCCGATGTTCAATTTCTGGTTTTGTATCCAAAAACTCATTTATTCGTTTTTGCGAAGCAGCGGCTTGTTGTGTCAAAGAAGCAATCCAACCGATAGAGGTGACGGGCCAAGTCAACATGCTGACGTATATGACAAATTCAGCAATATTACCGGGCGTAATATTACCCGCAACCACTTGCAAACCGCCGACATAGACCGTAATGATGGTACTTGCGCCAATGCACAACAACATGACTGGGAAAAAAGCATTGTCAATCAAAGCCAAATTCAAGGCTTTTGTCTTATAAACTTCACTTTGAGCTGCGAAATGGTTTACAATTGGTTCTTCACGCACATACGACTTGACGACGCGTATGCCTGAGTAAGCTTCTTGAGCCGATGAATTGAGCGATGCCAGTTGGCGCTGAATAATTTCTGAACGCTGTGAAATCTGAATGGATACATAATATATACCGCCCACAAGAAACGGCAGAGGCAACAATGAATAGAAAGTGAGTGTCGGGCTAACTTCAATCATTGAGTAAATCGTTAATGCGAATAGTGTCACAAGATTGGCTCCATAAAGCACCGTTGGGCCCAAATAATTCCTCACCTTATTGACATCTTCTGTAATGCGACTCATTAAGTCACCCGTCGAATTACGCTTGTAGAAAGCGAGGTGGAGGGCTTGATAATGATCATAAATACCTTTACGCATATCGTATTCGATAAGCCGAGACATAACAATGATGGTTTGACGCATAAAATACATAAAAATGCCCATCAAAAGGGCAAAAATCAGCACCATAACCCCAAAAAACAAAAGGCTTTTACCCAAAATGTCATACAAACCATCTTGTAATTTAAAACCATTAGTCAAGTGGTACATGCCGATATTGTCAACAACAAGGTCGAGGGCACGCCGCAGCATTTGAGGTTGAAGGATGCGGAAATAGTTAGAAATGGTGACGAAAGCAATACCTGCGAGCAGGTGTCCTTTGTATTTCCAAAAATATTTATTGAGTGCCGAAAGATGTTCCATTTACTTATACAAAGCTAAATTCAATAGAATGATTAATAAAGCGTGCAAAGTTAACCCTTTTATTAGGTAAATGTTTAGACACAGACTTTTGTTGCTTTTTTTAGACAACAGTTTGTGAAATATTAAAAATGTCCTGCTTTAGCAATTATGTTGACTGTCACAGTTTTGGGTGGTTTTGGATTTTAAAGCGTAAAGAGGACGTTACATTTGTAGCATCAAAAAGAGAGATTTTTATTCAAGGCACCTGACCCGCTTTAAACACAAAAACTTATTTTTTTTTGCAGCAAAGGCTGAAATGAACAAGTTTTGACATTCTGTCAACTCTTGTTCATTATTTTTTTACAAAGACGGATCCTCCAATTCAAGATTTTCTTCAAATTCTAACTCTAAAAATTCTTTGGGCAATCTTTTTGATGCTTTTGCCCCCAACTCACGTATCCGTTCTGCTCTGCCGACGAGCGTATCGCCATATTTGCGACTATCATTTAATTTGTTCATAGCATCGTGATAAGCCGTTTGTGCGCCATCCAACCGATGTCCAATTTGTTTCAAATCTTCTACGAAAGCGACAAATTTATCGTATAGCAAGCCGCTTTGGCGTGCAATTTCCAAAACGTGTTTCTTTTGATTTTCCTGTTTCCAGATATATCCTACTGTGCGCATCGTTGCCATAAGTGTTGTTGGGGTGACAATGAGTACATTTTTGTCGAGAGCATCTGTAAATAAAGTGGTGTCTTCTTTCATCGCGAAACTAAACGCAGATTCAATGGGTACAAACATAATGACGTAGTCAAGAGCGTTGAGTTGGTACAATCTGGCATAGTTTTTATCGCTTAATCCACGTACATGCGTCCGAAGGCTATCAATATGAGCTTTCAAAAAACGCGTTTTTACTGAGGGGTCATCATGATTGAAAAATTGTTCAAAAGCAGTGAGTGACACTTTCGAATCAAGTATAAGTTGTTTGTTTTCAGGCAAATGGATAACAAAATCAGGACGGCGTTGTTGCTCATTTTCATCCGTAAAAGAACATTGAGCATCGTAATGCACCCCCCTCAGTAAACCCGACTTTTCAAGTAGTTTTTCCAGCTGCATTTCACCCCAATCTCCTTGAATTTTAGAATCCCCGCGTAGAGCGGATGTTAAGTTGTGGGCATCAGAACTAAGTTGTTGATTGAGTTTTACGAGTCCTTCGATTTCTGTTTTGAGACTAATACGTTCGCGGGTTTCGTCTGAAAACCGACGGCTCATATTGTCTTCAAAGTCCTTGATTTTTTCTCGAAGCGGATTCAATAAATCGTTCATTTGAGATTGGTTCTGCTGTGTGAACCGTTGGCTCTTTTCTTCTAACAAACGATTGGCTATATTTTCAAATTCGGTTTGAAAGCGTTGTTGCAGTTGGCTTAGTTCTTGTTTTTGAATATTCAGTTTTTCGTCGAGGTGGGCATTTATTTGTTCAAGTGAAGCGAGTTCTTTGTTTAAGTCAATGATTATCATTGTTTTACCGCTTGTTTCTTTTTCAAAATTTTGAATTCTGTTATCCCTATCCACTAAAATATCTTTAGCAATATAGTTAACGGCTAAGTTTTTTAAGGCAATATATTGACCACTACCAATGATATAATTATAGATTATTAAGCCTGCTAATACAGCACCGAGCACGAAACTTACTATAAGATAAATCATTTCCATAGTGAAATATTAATTATTTAAGATTCGTTTCTAAAACCACTTACAGTCTTTTTAAAACATAAAATTACATCAATCACGCATAAAGTAAAATTTTTTGTGTTAATTTTTAACAAAAAAATTAACGATTGCGATATGTCACTTGACAAAAAAATATCGTTTTAATAGTCTGTACGGCTCGTTTTCATGCTTTTTTCTGACTATTAAGATATTAATATTTTGTAAAAAAAAGAGTCCAGTATATCCTTCTCAACAAATTTTTATAATTTCGCCATGCAAAAGTTACCCTATTTACCGATTGTCATACTTTTTTTGACCTTAATGGTTATTTCATCAGGTTGTTTGGAACCTTCGATTCCTTTGGAAGATGATGCGACACCTTATATTGTCAATTTTACTTTTGTTAAACCCTCTTCAACAACTTTTTCCAAAAACCAATATATACCTATAGTAATACAGCAGCATTTAAATCCCTCAGTTCAGGGACTTTTAAGATAAAAGCCTCGTCAACAAGTGAAACAGGAAAACAAGAGAATGCTAAAAATTTTAGCTTTACAATAGAATAATTCAGAAATATAAAGGACAATAATTTTATTCAAATTCTATTTACCACACAGAAATGACATGATTAAAAGCACGTTATTAACCATTTCAATAATGGTTTTAAGTATTGGTTTATCCCTTGCCCCTAGCACACCGCTGACACAAACAGAGAATTTGCCAACAAAATTGGTAAATCGTACAGATGCTTTAGCTGACAAAACAAGTTTGACATCCGCACAACAAGCACAGTTTTTACTCCGAAAGGTATATATAACAGGTAAAGTTGGCAGTGATTTACCTGAATTAGACCCTGAATTGGCAAAAAGGGTAGGTCAAAAATGCTTGATTTCACGTGACCAGTTGAGGGCATATTTGGAAAGAAATCATATAGCAGAATGGGAAGTCGGCGGCAATATTGACTTGCCTTTAAGTTCGGTCACAGATGGCAAAGGCAATCAAAACTTTGCAAAATATATGGTTATACATGACACAAGTTACCCGCGTTATGAGTCGAATTTTCCAAAAAATATTGACGATGAATCATGGGAATGGAATCGTTTAAACCGTTGGGTGGCAAACGTAACACATATTTTTGTTAACCGTATCGGTGATTCCAAAACGATGAATCCTTTTCATGAAAGTGTTACGGCTACCAAATTAGAACGTTTTGTCTTAGGAGAAGGCGCTACTAAAGGACTTTATTTGCACATCGAATTGATTCAACCGAGAAAATCTATGAAAGGTTATGGTCGCCACAACGATGTCGATTCGCCAACACCCGGTTTTACCACCCCTCAGTATAAACGGTTGGCAGAGCTTTACACGATTGCATCTGTTCGTAAAGGCGAGTATTTGATTCCTGGTTTCCATGCTTGCGTTGATTCGGGTATCAAATATGCCCATGATGACCCACAAAATTTTGATTTGCCTGAATTTTTTGCTGCTCTTAATGAAGTGTGGGCAGACATTGAAAAGCCCATATCTAATACAAGACTCGGTAGCGAATGATATAAATTGAATATAGATAGGATTGAATTAGATATGGGCTTCTCAAAATCAAAATCAATCCTATCTATATTCAATTTATATCAATATCCTTTCAGTGCTTTTACTTTCCCCAAGCCACTCACTGAACTGCGCACGTTTTTAGGTTCACCGCGATATAGGACACTGCCCAAACCTGATACATCAGCATTCAATTCATTCGTCACATAGCATTCAAGTCTTCCAACGCCGTTGACGTTACAATGTGCATTCTGGATCATCAAATCATAAGCATCAATATTGCCCGTTCCGTTAAGTATAAGACGTGCTTTTTGGGCTTTTCCGCCCATTGTAAGGCTGCCAACGCCATCTAATTGAACTTTCAAGGCATTAATATCCACATCTTTTGCGGACACATTGTGTGCGCCCTCTAAGAGAATATCCAATTTTTCAGCCGTCCATTTGCCTTGAAAAATGATATTGCCAGCACCTGAAAAGGCAACTTCATCAAGAAAGGGCGCCGTGATATAAATCCTTACTTTTTCAAATTCGTTCCAAAACTGCCAATTATATTGCTTAGTTATCAAGAGTTTACCATCTTTGACCCGAACTTTCATGCGGTCAATACCTTGTTCAGGACCTTCGACAAAAACGCTGAAAGTATCAGCTTGACCAAGATAAATATCCGCCCCTAAGTCCGCGTCAATGGCAATGAAATCACGTAAATTATATTGTTCAGTAATATCATTGTCACGTTTTTTTTCTCTATTTTGTGCAAAAAAAGGCGTGGTAACCAGAAGGAATGTGAGTAAAAGTGCAATTTTTTTCATGACGAAATTCTTTTTTTTGAATGAATGAACTGATTTTTAGAAAAGACATTTGGCAAAGGCTTTTCCCCCATGAGAGATTAAAAAAATTTAAAAAATCATAGAAATGACTAAGAAGATTGTTTATTTAATGGTTTTATTTATCGCCCTTGTTTTTGGCATTTATGTGGCTAAATGGTGGTATAGTACAGATACTCAAAAAACGCAACAAGAGTCAACAGTGCTTTTGGAACAGGTGAAAGCGGTTACAAAACTGGTGACCACTGAGGGGTATTTTTCAGAAATTTTTAGCGAAGTGGATACCAAATCCTATTTCGGTTTTCCTTCTACAAAAAAAGTTTTGATAAAAGTAAAAGCTAAGGTTTCGGCGGGTTTTAACCTCGCCAATATGAAAATTGAAGCCGACCATACGACTAAAACCCTGCGTTTGAGCAATATTCCTGAACCTGAAATCATCAGTATCGAGCCTGAAATCAGCTATTACGACATTGCTAATGGTGTTTTTAACACCTTTACAAGCGATGATTATACCCGTTTGAACAAAAGAGCTGTGGATATTGTGCGCGAACAAGCCTTGAAAAGTGATTTTATGAACAACGTAAATGAACAAGGTAAGCGCAATTTTGATTCATTGCGGGTGCTGGCGGAAAGTATGGGTTGGAAGTTTGAGATTGTCGGCAGCAGCTTTTTGAATTAAGTAGAGCCACCTTTCCGAAAGTTTGGAACTTTCGGAAAGGTAGTGTTAAAATTACTGCTGCTGAAAAACATACCGAATAATATTTGCCCCCATTTGCAGCGCTTTTACGCGCAATTCTTCGGGGTCTTTATGCACATCGTCCCAACCATCGCCTAAGTCCGATTCATAATTATAAAACGCCACAAGGCGACCCTGCCACATCAAACCAAATGCTTTTGCAGGTTTGCCATCATGCTCATGGATTTTGGGAATGCCATTCGGAAACTCATACCGCTGATGAAAAATCGGATGTGCGTAGGGCAATTCCGTCAATTCCAACTCTGGAAATACCTTTTTCATAGCAGGACGAATGAAAACATCCATACCATAATCGTCATTGATGAACAAAAAACCGCC
>JAYTUQ010000317.1:0-20016 GCA_043744455.1 Saprospiraceae bacterium
AAAAACGCAGTTGACAAAGCTAATGGTTATGCTTATGTCGGTCGTAAATTGAAAAAACGTGCTTACCGCAGATTGTGGATTGCGCGTATCAACGCAGCAACTCGCCAATTAGGTTTGACTTACTCCGTTTTTATGCACAAAATCAGCCAAGCAGGTATCGAATTGAATCGCAAAGTTTTAGCGGATTTGGCGCTTAATAGCCCTGATACGTTCAAAGCGCTTGTTGAAAAAGTAAAGTAAGACCCATATCTGGTTGGAAAAAAGAGGGAAATGGCGAAAGCGGTTTCCCTTTTTTCAGTTTTAGCAATAATTGTCCCAACAAGATTTTCTCAATTTTCACGAATAAATTTTTGTGTAAATGAGAATAACAATGGCTTATCAAAACATTGACTTTTATCAATCATTTTCTATAGTTTTTGCTCTAACTTTGCATCTTCAAAAAAATACACAGTCCTTTTTTATTATAAATAATTGATAATGAATACCTTATACGATTTGTCATCATCATTTACCATTTATTAAAATGATTTCAACAGATATTCTTATTATTGGTTCTGGTCCAGTTGGTTTATTCGCTGTGTTTGAAGCGGGTTTATTAAAATTACGATGCCATTTAATTGATGCTCTGCCCCAAGTCGGTGGTCAATTGTCGGAAATATATCCGAAAAAACCCATTTATGATATTCCGGGCTACCCCTCAGTATTGGCGGGTGATTTAGTCAAAAACTTGATGGAACAAATTGCACCGTTCAAACCTACTTTTACTTTAGGTGAGAGAGCAGAAAGTATCAAAAAATTAGAAAACGGTCACTTTGAATTGACAACAGCGCGAGGGACGCAGATTACAGCACCTGTTATTTTCATTGCAGGCGGTTTAGGCTCGTTTGAACCCCGCAAACCACCGATTGCCAATATTGCACAATTTGAAGATAAAGGTGTGGAGTACATCGTTCGCGACCCCGAATTATATCGGGGCAAAAAAGTAGTTGTTGCTGGAGGCGGTGATTCTGCCTTAGATTGGTCCATATTTTTATCAGATTTGACCGATGAATTAACATTAATACACAGACGTAGTGAATTTAGAGGCGCTCTAGATAGTGTAGAAAAGGTTATGCACCTACGCGATGCGGGTAAAATAAAAGTTGTTACGCAATCTGAAGTCATAGGTCTTAATGGCAACGGAGTACTCAATGAAGTTGTTATTAAGCACGATACGGAGGGGTTAATTCATAAAAAGACAGATCATTTTGTACCCCTTTTTGGGCTTTCGCCCAAATTGGGACCCATTGGCGATTGGGGTTTAGCAATTGATAAAAACGCCATCGAAGTCAATACTTTTGATTATTCGACAAGTGAGAAAGGCATTTTTGCAATTGGCGATATTAATACATATCCTGGCAAATTAAAGCTCATACTTTGTGGTTTTCATGAAGCGACATTAGCCGTTCAATCGGCTTTTAAAATCATTTATCCCGATAAAAAGCTATCCTTTAAATATACCACTGTTACGGGTATTGATGGACTTTAAATAATTAGGAAATAGGAATAAAATATTGATTGTCAATTATTTATAGAATTCACTTCGATAGTTTTATATGAAAGAAAGTATAAACATTAGGGTTATTGACCGCTTCGATGAAGCGCATGATTTAGAAGTACCATTGGGCATGCCATTGAGTTTAATGGAAGTTTGTCGCATCTACGAACTACCTGTCGAAGGTCTATGTGGTGGCATGGCTTTGTGTGCCACTTGTCAAGTTTATGTCGAAAGCGAACATGACTTAGCAGAACCGACTGATGACGAATGGGCAATGCTTGACCAAGCGATGCACATTCAAGACAACAGCCGTTTGGGTTGTCAAATAAAAATGAGCGAGGAAATTGAAGGTTTGGTTGTGCGTTTGGCTCCTGAACAGGTCTAATTAATTAATAAAAGCTGTTTCAACGTTCTTTCGATTTGTGAACGATGCCGATTCACATGGTCTTCAAAAAAGTCAATCATCTGTAAAATGGTCATTTTTCCAGCAATTTGATGCCGCCACAATTCTGCAACCACCACTTTGTCGGGCATTCCTTTCAAAAAATCATAATATTCATTTCGCAGTGATGCCCATTGTTGCTTTAATTCTACAAAATTCAAATCATTAGGTATTTTGCCCAATTGAGGTGGTGCTTTGAATTTAAAAGGCAACGCAAATGCAATGCGTAGGGCAAACCTTCGCAGCGCACTTTTAAAACCTGCTTTGGGTAAATCCGTTCCAAAACTTAACTTCTTTTTCATATATTTCAATGAAGCACTTTCTGCATCTATGAGGTGATAGATATTTTGATTGGCAGACCACTTATCAGGTGCAGGTTTTTGGTTTAATACTGAGGGGGGGTATTTTTCTAAAAACTGAAACAACAACAAACGGTCGTGTTCCAATTTTTCCCACAGCGGTTGTATTTTCTGATTCATTATTTGTTTTTTTAAAGACTAAAAAACTAAAAATCAAAAATACAAAAAGCGTTGACAGTCAAAGACTTCCAACGCTTTTTTTTGCATTGAGAATAATCTCAAAGACAAATAACGACTAACTTTCTCAGGCCTGAGCCTTGGGTGTATTGAAATTCATAGGAAACGGCGGTATATCCTTTTCCTCAATCGTACCAAATTGCTGTTCAAATTTACGCACATTATCAACCAATGCCCCTAACAAGCGTTTGGCATGTTCAGGTGTCAATATAATGCGACTTTTGACGCGTGCCTGAGGCACATTGGGCATCATACGCACAAAATCAATGACAAATTCAGTATTAGAATGCGAAATAATTGCTAAATTCGAATAAACACCTTCTGCAATTTCTTCTGGAAGTTCAATATTGATTTGACCTGAATCTGGAATTGGTTGATTTGCCATTTGTATATTTATAAATTAGTAATTTAATCAATTTAAGGAACAAGGATACTGCTCTTTTAACGCAGCAAAACTAATAAAAGTTCTGAATGTGAGGGAATAAAAAAGCGAAACCTTGAGAAAAGACTTCGCTTTCGAATAGCAATATATTCAAATTATTTTTATTGCATTTAGCATAAAAAGCGTTTTAACACCCTTATTCATACCATTACCAACTCATATCATCATCTTCAATGTCTTGTTTTTTAAAAACAATCGCTTTTGGTTCTTCTTTATCAGTATCCAAATTTGAGTCATTTTCTTCTCGGATACGTGCCTCATATTCTTCTTGACGACGTGTAAACTCATCGTAATCGTACTGAGGCATGAGGTCAGTTTTAATATAGTTAATAGTTTCCTCAAGTGACTCGATAAAGCGATTAAAATCTTCTTTGTAAAGAAAAATTTTATGCCTTTCATAACCACCATCCATTCGGCGGCTACTTTCGGTTAAGGTGAGGTAATAGTCTTCTCCTTTGGTTCTACGAACATCAAAAAAGTAAGTTCTTCGTTTGCCTGCGCGGACTTTCTTTGAATAAACACTTTCAAATTTCCGCGATTGTCTCTCATTATCCACTTCTTCCCTGTTTTTGTTATAAAAATTAATGAAAAGAAAAATGTTTTGACTTGCGACAAAAGTAAATCAAATGTTCCAATTTTTAGCCCTTACATTTAAACTTTCATTTTAAAATGCTTTAATCCTTTATTATTATTTGCATAAAAAATTGAAAATCAATTTTTTATGCTGCAATATTCTTAGTTTAAAATTTTTAATTTTTTTAATAAAAATCAATCTAAAGAAATTATTGGCTTTTCAAGTTATAGTAAACGTCTTTACGACCTTAAGTTTAAAGTATGATTAAAGTTTATGCTTTTCAATCATCTCTAACAACTCATCGCGGTAGTTTTTTCCGATAGGTAGATGTTTCGCCGCACCTTTTTCTATTACTTCTACCATATTCCCCACAATAGCATGTATTTTATCTATACCAACAATAAAAGAACGGTGAACACGAACGAATTGTGCCACAGGCAATTTGTCTTCCAAACTTTTCATCGTTTGCAGCGAAATAATGCGCCCCGTTTCGGTTCTAATGATGACATAATCTTTCAAACCCTCAATATAAAGGATTTCCGAAAACTTGACCCTTTGCAATTTTTTGTCCGCTTTCACAAATATATAGTCGGGTTTTGGCTCTGCTACCCCCTCAGTATTCAAGCCCTTTTTAGCTTCTTGATGATGCAATTCATACTGCTCTGTCGCTTTATTGACGGCTTTCATAAATCTATCCATCGAAATCGGTTTCAATAGATAGTCAATCGCATTCAATTCAAAACCTTCAACAGCATATTGCTGATATGCCGTTGTAAAAATGACCATAGGCGGCGTTTTCAATGTTTTCAAAAAATCAATACCCGTCAACTGCGGCATTTGAATATCCAAAAACATCAAATCAATGGCATCATTTTTTAAAGCTTCATTCGCTTCAAAAGCGTTGTTACAGCGTGAAACAAGTTCTAAATTAGGCATGTTTGACACATATGTTTCAAGGACATCCAATGCCAATGGTTCGTCGTCAACGATTATTACTTTCATTTTTTTATTCTTTTATTGTTATTCGTAAATTATTATTCGTTAATAATCAAATAGTTAAGCGTAGGAAGATAATAAATTTATTCGTTCTGCATATTAAACATTTAAATCCCTATTTTTAAACTTTTGCCACATGTGTACTTACAGAATTTGGTAAAATCTTCATCCATAAATTGACGCCATAAGTATTTGGTTTGTCATGGACTTCTAAGTTATAATTATTTTTATACAAAATATCCAATCGCCGACGCACATTAACCAAACCAATGCCGCCGCTTCTGCGATGCTCTTGAGTTGGTTGTTGTTCTGGTTTTGAATTTTCTACATATAGATTTAATTCTACACCATCCAAATAGATATGAATATGAACAAAACCATCTGAAATATGATTGCTGGCACCGTGTTTAAAAGCATTTTCAATGAAAGCGATGAAAATTAAGGGAGCAATTTGTATATCGCCAACCATACCCTCCACTTCAAAATTTATATCCAAATTTTTATGTCTCAACCGCTCCAAATCCAGATAATTACGGATATAATTCACTTCTTTACTGAGGGGTACCAATGGTTCATTACACTCATACAACATATATCGCATCATTTCTGACAACTTAATCACCACTTCCGGTGCTGCATCTGACTTTTTTAAGGTCAAAGCGTACAAACTATTTAAGGTATTGAACAAAAAATGCGGATTGATTTGAGATTTTAAAAAATTCAACTCTGTTTGCATCGTTCTGGTTTCCAAGTCCCGTTGGGTTTGTGTTTGACGTACCCAATCAGAAGAAATTTTAATAATAGTCGAAATCCCTGCCGTCATCAAAGAAATAAGATAATAATAAGATTGATGCGTCACTAAAAACTCTTGATCATCTGGAAAATTTGCAAATTTTTGAAATAGGATGAAAACCTTAATAGGTGTCACAATCAAAGCGATGCCTGTCAGACCGATAAGATAAGACCATAACTTATTAGGTTTCAAATATTTAGGAATCAAAAACTCGCTATTAGCATAATATATCACCGCATAAAATAAGACATTGACCAATTCATTTGAAAAAAAATGCGTAAAACTGGCATCACCGCCCCGCATCTCGCCCAACGTCAATACGCAGAGCAAAACAAACCAAAAAGCCGCATGGTAAATGGTGCGGCGTGTCAATAGCCGTTTAATATTTTTGATTAAGTCAGTCATATGTCACACAAAGAACGCAACCGACAAGTGAAATAGGTGTTTTTTTTAGATAGAACCGCTTGACTTATGGATAAAACAAGAACCAACACCAAAATCAATTTAGAATCACTAATTTTGCAGTATGAAAATCGGTTACGATGCCAAACGGGTATTCCAAAATTTTACGGGCTTAGGCAATTATAGTCGAACACTTATTGAGACTTTAACGACTCATTTTCCAGAAAATGAATATCACCTTTTTACGTCCACACTCAACGATATGCCGCGTGTGACCAAGGTGACAACACACCCCTCAGTATCTGTTCATCTGCCTCTTAGTAATCTTAATAAAAAGTTGCCTGCTCTATGGCGTTCTTATACAATAAATAAAGATATCCAAAAAACAGGCATTCAAATATTTCATGGTTTGTCACATGAACTCCCCCTCAGTATCCCTAAAAATGTGCGTACAGTCGTAACCATTCACGATTTAATTCACGAGCGTTATCCCTATTTTTATCCTTTTATAGATAGAAAAATATATTCTTTTAAGTTTAAAAAAGCCTGTCAACAAGCCGATATTGTCGTCGCTATCAGTCAACAAACTAAACGAGATATCATAGATTTTTATAAAATTGAACCTTCGAAAATCCATGTCATTTATCAATCATGTGACCCTATTTTTTATAAAAATAGACCCCTCAGTAATAAGAGTGAAATTGTAAAAAAATACAATTTACCGCCTCAATTTATGCTTTATGTGGGCACCGTCAATGAGCGAAAAAATCTTATGAGTTTAGTAAAATCATTGAAAATCATTGAAAATCAAAAAGATATAAACCTTGTCATCATAGGTGACGGTAATGCCTATTTTCAAAAAGTAAAAAAATATGTCATTGAAAACGGGCTCCAAAAACGGGTTTGTTATGTACCAAAAATAGATTTTAGGGATTTACCAACGATTTACGAATTGGCGCGTGTCTTTGTTTTGCCTTCGTTTTTTGAAGGTTTTGGTATCCCTATTATCGAGGCATTATGGTCGGGCACACCTGTAATTTCGAGTATTGATTCTTGTTTTGAAGAAGCCGGCGGACCGCATTCGATTTATATCAATCCACATGATATCGACGCATTGGCTGCTGCCATTACCCGCGTGTGGGATGATAAAGACCTTCGCAGCAATATGATACTGAGGGGGTCAAATTTTGTTAACAAATTCAGTGATATAGGCATTGCTGAGCAATGGATTAAACTTTATCAGTCGCTTTTATAAAATAAGCCGAGCAAAAAGAATAAATTTGCCGCCCGATAAACGCTTTTCTATTTTTTATTCGTTCTGTTGAAAAAAATAGCATGAAATTGATAAAAAACACTGCTTTTTACTTCTTATTAAGCATTTTTTGCTTGTCGTTGACAGGTTGTTATTCCTTTCGCGGCGTAACAATTTCGCCTGAAACGAAAACGTTTAGTGTTGGTTTGTTTGCTAATATTGCGCAAGCCGCTCCACCGACTTTGGCTCAAAACTTTACAGAAAGGCTAAAAGATAAAATTAGAAACAATACACGTCTTAGTCTTGTTAATGGGGAGAATGTGGATTTGGCATTTACGGGGCAAGTCGTGGGATACGATGTCGTAGCTATCGCACCTCAACCTGGGCAAGTGGCGCAAACGAATCAGTTGAAAATAGCGATAAACGTAGAGGTCATAGACAATCATAATGAAAAAGGTTCATGGAAACAGGTTTTTACTTTTCAAGCGGATTTTCCAGGTACAAGCCAACTTCTGACGGTTCAAGACCAATTAATAAAAACAATTACGGATAAAATTTTAGAAGACATATTTAATAAAGCATTTACCGAAAATTGGTAATGCTAAAAATAGATTTTTAGGAAAAACGCCCTATTTTGTTCCCAAAATTTTGCTAAATGGGAATAAATAAGAGAAATACACTTTATTTATATCTTCTCTCAGAAGGTAATCGGATTGTATAGTACCATTGGATAAAATGACTAATGAGCAATTAACAGCATATTTGCAAGACGAGAGCTATTTGTACTCTGTCAGTTACGAGGAACTTAAAACCCTTGTAATGCAATATCCGTATTCTGCTAATTTGCGTATTTTGTTGTTAAAAAAGTCTTATTTAGACAAAAATAAAGACTATGACCGCAATCTTCAAATGTCTGCGACATACACCACGAATCGTAAGCATTTGTATAAAACAATTAAAAGATTAAAGTCATTTAAATTTGCTTCTCAAAATGTTATTCTTGGAGAAGAGTATTTAGAATTAACAGAATTAAGCAATATCGAACGGCTGTTGGCAGAAAGACAATTTAATGAAGCGGTTCAGGGTGCGACTAAACTTGATTCACTTGCTCAAGATTGGAAACTTGAAATTGACGACATTGTCTTCAATGAAGATTCAGAAAAACAACCATTAGATGCGCCCAGTTTGCCTGAAAATGAAGAGAAGTTATCTAAAAATATCCTAAAAGATGAAGATGAAATAGATTCTCTAATCAATAGTTTGGTTTCAGAATATAACCATTCCCCTTTTGACTTAAAGGAAGAAAGCGTTCAAAATGAGGAAAATGACACCTTATCCCTCATACAGAATACAAATAAAGATAAGACGAAATTTCTGGATTTTGAAGAATTTGTTGACGACCAAAACACCCATACTACTTTGCTTGAGGCTACAGATTTGCCCCCCTCAGTATCCGAAGATTCATTATTAAATTTCAAAGAAGAAACAACTAATACAGAATTACCCCCTACAATAAAAGAGAAGGAAAGCGAAGAAGACGTGAAGAAGACTGATATACAACTTGAAAGCATCAATCAAACTAAAGCCTCGATAGATGAGAAAAACCAGACGAAACCCATTTTTGATAAAAAGCCAAGTTTTACAGAGTGGTTGAGTCAGTTCCGTATGACACCACCTCAATCGGCTAAGCATCCAACGCATATAGGAGAGAATTCGGTACAAATATCTGATAATCAAACACATACGTTATCACCAACTCAAGAATCTCTTCGCCGCATTAGCCGCCAAAATATGGTTGAAATATTTGAAAAGGAAAGTGATGTGCCTGATGACTTATACGGATTAGCAGACAAAAACGTTCAACATCATTTCATTGAAGATGATGATGACGACGATGATGAAGTATTTTCAGAATATGAATCTAATCCACAAAAAAAGAAGAAAAGTCGTCCAATGCATCAATTAGCTATCAAAAGTTTAGTACAAGATGATGAATTAGTATCCGAAACTTTAGCCGATTTGTTGGCTTGGCAAGGAAATAAAGCTAAAGCAATTGAAATGTATCGTAAATTGATTTTGCGGTTTCCTGAAAAAAGTGGTTACTTTGCAACCAAAATTGAAAAAATCAGTATTTAATGATGGAATATGTTAAGTATTTCATTTTTTATACTTCATATTTCATATTATTTATAATTAAAAAAAGATAAAAATGTTAGGTGTATTGACTGTTTTGACGGCTATTGTAGCCTTATTATTAATGTTAGCAGTATTAATCCAAAATCCAAAAGGTGGTGGTATTGACACAACTTACGGTGCAGGTGCACAACAAATGTTCGGTGCAGCGCGCTCAACTGAAACGATTGAAAAAATCACTTGGTATCTTGTTGCAGCTTTGATGTTGCTATGTATCGCATCTTATTTTGCCATTACGAAAAGTGCTGCTGCTGCGGACATCAAATTGCAATCTCAATAATAAGGTGGTCATTGGTCAAGAATGGTCTATTTAATAAACGGCTTTATACCAATGAGTTATAATTAATAAAAAAGTCCAACTAATTGAAAACAATTGGTTGGACTTTTTTATTGGTTATTGTCAGACAACTCATAACTAACGACTCATAACTCATAACTAAAATGCACTTAACTCTTGGCTTTTCACCTTGCCCTAACGATACCTTTATATTCGATGCGATGATACACAACCGAATCGATACTGAGGGGTTAACTTTCGAGCTCGTCATGGAAGATGTCGAGGCACTCAATCATCGCGCCTTGCGACATGAACTGGCTGTTACGAAATTGAGCTATCATGCCTTTGCGTATCTCGTAGATGCTTATGCCCTACTCGAATCAGGCAGCGCCCTCGGTAACGGCGTAGGTCCGCTTCTTATTGCAAAATCACAAGATGCACAAAACATTATCAACCAATCTATTGTCGCAATTCCTGGCAAATACACGACGGCTAATTTTCTATTCAGTTTGGCTTATCCAGAAGTGCAGAACAAAAAGGAGTTTGTTTTTAATGATATTGAAGGGGCTATACTGAGGGGGGATGTTGCGGCAGGGGTCATCATCCATGAAAATCGTTTCACCTACCAAAATCATGGATTAGTCAAACTGATGGATTTAGGTGAATTTTGGGAAAATACCACACATAAACCCATTCCTTTAGGGGGCATAGTGGTTCGCAGAAATTTGCCTATGGATATTCAACAAAAGATGGAACGGGTGATGCATAGAAGCGTTCAATTTGCTTTTGAACACCCGCTTGCCAGTTATGATTTTGTGGCGCAACATGCACAAGAAATGGATAAAACGGTGAGACAAAAGCATATTGATTTATATGTCAATAGTTTTACTAAGGGGTTGGGCAACGACGGTAGAGCAGCCGTCGAAATGCTTTTTGAGATGGCAAATGAGCGTAGTATTATTCCGCCTTACACGTCTAAAATATTCTTAAATTAAAATAATTTATTTTGTGATAAAATATTTTATTTAAAAATTAAAATATAAATAACTGACTTTCAATTATTTACAAAACAACAGTAAGTTTTACTTAATTTTAAACATGAGTTTTATTGCCAAATTAACTTATTAGAACATATTTTGGCACAGTTGTTGGTACTATATAATTGTAAGTTTTGGTTAAAGAATTGTAAAATTCGTTTTCGTGAATGCCTCAGCCCCTACGCTGAGGCATTTTTTATGTCCCTACCGCTCGTTTTGCCCGCCATATTGCTACCTTTGGCAAAAAAAATGGAAAAAATAAAGCCTGAAGACCTTTGGCAATTTCTCGACGCACGTGTATTGATTGATGTGCGCTCACCTGCCGAATATGCGCATGCACATATTCCTTCAGCTTTAAGTTTGCCGCTTTTTAATGATTCAGAAAGAGCAAAGGTTGGGACAATTTATAAACAGGTTTCCCCAGAAAGTGCCTTATTGAAAGGATTAGATTTTGTGGGTCCTAAAATGTCTGGATTTATCAAAAAAGCCATAAAATGGTCACCTACGCGTAAAGTCATCGTGCATTGTTGGCGCGGTGGCAAACGCAGTGGTTCGATGGCTTGGCTTTTGAAATTTGCTGGTTTTGATGTTATGACCATTGAAGGTGGTTACAAAGCCTATCGGCAATATGTTTTGCAACAGTTTGAAAATCAAAACATTAAAGCAATCATATTGGGTGGAAAAACAGGTAGTGGCAAAACCCTTATCCTTAAAGAATTGGAAAAAAGAGGCGAACAGATTATCGATTTAGAAGGTTTGGCACATCACAAAGGCTCGGCATTTGGTTGGATTGGTGAACAAACACAGCCCTCATCTGAACAATTTGATAATAACTTATTCGCTATTTTTCGGACTTTAAACCCTCAAAAAAGAGTGTGGATAGAAAATGAAAGCAGAAGTATCGGCTCGGTGTTTATTCAACAAGGCTTTTGGCATCAAATGCGGCGCGCACCACTCATTCATGTCGAAGTACCTTTTGAAGCTCGTGTCAATCATTTGGTAGAAGGTTATACCCAAACATCACAAGCCGATTTAATTGCTTCTTTTGAAAAAATAAAGAAAAAATTGGGTTACAACCATGCTAAAAATGCTATTGATTGTGTGCAACAGGGACAATATGCCGATGCCGCCGCTGTGGGTCTCAAATATTATGATAAAGCCTATAATTTCGGATTTGACGAACATTCAGCCCCTGAAAAACATATTTTAGAAGTGGGTCAGTTTGATGTATCAACGACGGCTGAACGGTTAATTGGGTTGGCGGATAGTTTGGAATATTAATATTGAGTAGATAAAACGTTGATATTACAAATATCCACCCCCTCAGTATTTGGAGTATTTTAATCCCGTAAATGAGGATAAATTAATAGAAACCACTTATTTTTGTTAAAAAGTAAAAGATATGGCAACGCTTACGTTAAAATTTGAATTAGAAGAACAATTGGCTTTGGCTTATAAACAAGCATTGCCAAAAGAAAAAGCGGCTTTAAAAAAACTGTTTGAAAAATTTTTAACTATTAATTTGAGAAAACAAGCCGTTGAAGAGTTTCTCCAATTAACCCAAGACATCGGCAAAGAAGCCGAAGCCAATGGATTAACTGAAGAAATGATTGACGAAATATTGTCTGAATCATGACTTCACAGATTTTTGTCTTTGATACCAATGTTTTGTTGACTGCGATGCTTTCACCACATTCAGGTAGCAATATGGCGATGAGTAAGGCTTTTAGACAAGGTATTGTCGTCTATTCTGATGCTACTTTAGCTGAACTTGAAAACAAAATACACTTACCTAAGTTTGATAAATATCTACCACTGCCCCGGCGTTTGCAATTTTATCATCGTTTTGCTTTTATCACTTTTCCTGTCAAAATAACTGTTCCAATCAACGCTTGTCGTGACCCAAAAGATGATAAGTTCCTCGAACTCGCCAAAAGTGCTTATGCCGATTGTATTGTGAGCAATGATGACGATTTATTAGTATTACACCCTTTCGAAGGTCTCCCTATTCTAAATCCGTCCGACTTTTTGAATCAATTTTAAACTTAAAGTGTGCTTTATTAAGACTACATGAAAACGCCTTTTCTAATGCTGCGTTCCTTTGTCTGTTAGAAAAACAATTTGATGTGTGAACAACGACTGATTGGGTTGGCGGATGGGTTGGAATACTGAGGGGGAGGATTTGATGGAATGATTTGTTCAAAAAAGATAATATAGGCGTTTTTAAAACCACAAATACGCTACTTTTCTTATTCCTTTTTTTACATTTGTACTACTCAGAAAAGAAAAAACCACTATGGCAACAGATAGAGGCGTTGGTCGTGCCGAAAACGACCATAAGAAACCACCTTCGGGCAAGAACTTCTTCGTCGGCATTGGCATTGATGCTTATACGGATGCCCACTTCACGCCTTTGAGCAATGCCAAAAAGGATACGGCGCGGGTTGCTGAAATTCTCGTTCAAAAATATGGTTTTGAGGATAGAAAAGATTTGTTGCTGTTAGATGAACAGGCAACGGGGTCGGCTATTATTGCTTGTTTCAGAAGTTTGATTGACTTTTTTAAAAAAGAACCCGATACCCACAATTTGGTGGTTTACTTTGCCGGGCATGGCGATTTTGACGAAGACTCAGACATCGGTTTTCGCATACCTGCTGATGGCAGATACAAAGATGAGAAAACTTTTATCGAAGATTCTGCCATTTTGAATCGTTTGAAAGCCATAAAAGCCAAACACACCTTGTTGATAGTGGATTCTTGTTTTTCGGGTAGCCTTGTGCGCTCGATTGAATCCGATGAATATGTGTTTGAAGAACAAGCCGAATTATTAACCTCGCGCCATATTATGACGGCAGGTTTGTTGCAAACCGTCAGTGACGGGCAGCGCAATGACCACAGCCCTTTCGCCAAAACAATGATTCACTATCTCGAAACATCGCCTAAAACACTTTTGCCTTTTTCGGAAGTTGCTTTGCACGTCAAACGCACGGTGCCACGCAATGCCAAAGGACAAATACCGTATTTCGGACATTTACAAGATACTGGCGACCAAGGTGGTGAGTTTGTTTTGAGACCGAAAGAGGTGATAAACCCTGAAATTGCGGATTGGGCAGCGGCTTTGGAAACGAATACTTTAGAGGGTTTCAAAAAGTTTAAAAACAAGTACCCCGACAGTAAAAACCTGAAAGAAGTAGAGGAAAAAGAACACAACGTTATTTGGAATACTGTAAAACAAAAAAACAGAGCGCAAGCTTATCTTGACTTTTGGCAAAACTACCCAAAAAGCAAGTACCGCATCGAAGCGCGGCAACTGTTAGAAATTGCAGAAGATAATGAATTGTGGGCAAAAACACCAAAGACACGCTCTGGCATGTTGAATTATTTGGAAACGTTTGAAAACGGATTGCATTCAGATGAGGCGCACAAAATTTTAAATCCGACAAAGGCAGAACCCAAACCGACACCTGTTGTAAAACAAGAGCCGAAGCCGATTGTCAAAGAAAACCCAAAAATTGAACCATCTGCTAATTTAGATAATCGAACTGTTTTTCAAAAATGGAACATTCCAATCGGGATTGCCAGCGTAGTGGTGACGTTTTTTTTGATTTGGAAAATATTTATGGATAGAAATCAAACACCACCCATTTCTAATGACCAAAACAAAATCGAAAATTCTATCAATTCACAAACGACCCCCTCAGTATCCGAACTTGAAATGGTTGAAGTAGCAGGTGGCACTTTCAAAATGGGCAGTAATGAATCTGATAATAAAAAACCGATTCATTCAGTGACGCTCAATACATTTTATATCGGTAAAACAGAAGTAACCCAAAAGCAATGGCGCGATGTAATGGGTACGAATCCATCGAATTTTAAAGGAGATGATTTGCCAGTTGAAAATGTGAGCTGGGATGATGTTCAAGAGTATTTGAAGATGCTAAACGGCGAAACGGGCAAGAACTACCGTTTACCAACAGAAGCAGAATGGGAATATGCGGCACGCGGTGGCAACCAAAGTAAAGGCTACACTTATTCGGGCAGTAATGATTTGAAATCAGTCGCTTGGTTTACGTATAATTCGGACAGTAAGACGCATCCTGTGGGTACTAAAAAAGCAAACGAATTAATCATACACGATATGTCTGGTAATGTGTGGGAATGGTGCAGCGATTGGTACGACGAAAATTATTACAAAAACAGCCCAGCGCAAAATCCAAAAGGCGCACAGTCTGGTTCTGGTCGGGTTTTGCGCGGCGGTTCGTGGAACAATGATGATAACGTCTGCCGTTCAGCGAATCGGGACGGGGTTGTACCTTCGATTCGGATCCTCGACCTCGGTTTTCGGTTGGCTCGGGACTAACGTATCCCTTTGCCCTTTTATACTTTTTACTTTAAACTTTTTTTCTTTTAAAAATAAACCGCTTCGCGGTCGAAATTTTTTGAACCCTGATTGTTGGGATTTCGTTAGGATTATTGGGATTTTTTGAGTGCATGATACCCTTGTTTTACAAATCAAAGAGCCATCGGCTCGGCTCATTTTGTCATGCTTTCAGCTTGATGGTGCTTTGCACTCATAGTGGCGGAATTTATTCCGCCGTAAATATCGTCACCCATTCTCATTGAGAGCCGTAGGCTTGACACATATAATTGTTTTCAAAAAGTAAAGAAATAATATGTGTCGTGCCTACGGAACTTCGTTACATTGATAATCTTTTTTACGGCGGATTGAAATCCGCCGCTATGAGTGCAAAGCACCATCAAGCTGAAAGCATGACAAGATGAAGCAAGCCGATGGCTCTACAACATTGTTCTGCACATATAAACCACACCAATTAAAAATCAATTTTCCACTATTTAAAAGAGAAACTTATGGCAAACACCTATCATCAAATTTACATTCAAGCTATTTTTGCGGTTAAACATCGAGAAGCCGTCATTGCACCTGAATGGCGTAGTACGCTTTTGGGTGTCATTGGTAATCTGATAAACGAGACGGGTTGCAAAACACTTATTGTCAATGGTGTTTATGATCACGTCCATTGTTTTATAGGTGTTAAACCAGCGATTGCTATTTCAGAGTTAATGAAAATAGTCAAATCAAAATCCTCGAAGTATATTAACGACCATCATTTGACCCGTAGTCGGTTTGAATGGCAAGTTGGAAGTGGTCTTTTTTCTTACAGCCATTCACAATTGGATGCAGTTTATAAATATATTCAAAACCAAGAGGAACACCATAAAAAACAAACGTTTCGGGAAGAATATTTGAATTTTTTGAAAAAATTTAATGTACCGTATGATGAGAGATATCTTTTTGAAAATTTAGTATAAAAAAATTAGATTTATACAATAGAGCCGTAGGCTCGAATCATATTGTAGCGACGGATTTTAATCCGTTGAAATAATAAGCATCCCCCTCAGTATTGAGAGCCATAGGCTCGGGATATTTCATCTTGATTCATAAGTATTTATATGTGTCGTGCCTACGGCACTCATCGTAACACATTGCGATTTTTTCGGCGGATTAAAAATCCGCCGCTACAAGATATACCGAGCCTACGGCTCTATTGAGACGGAAATAGGCGCTACAAGATATACCGAGCCTACGGCTCTATTTGAGACGAAAATAAGCGGTGCAAGTGATTGCATCATTAGGGAACGGCTGTCTTGGTAGCAAACTTTGGATGAAGGGAGGCGAAGAGTTGGTCGTTCTTTTTTTGTACCTCTCAATATAAATCACCTTTTTAGGTATTCTCGCTAAGTCCAAATTCCCATAATCCTAACAAAATCCCAATAATCAGGGTTCAAAAGACACCGCCTTGGCATTAGGATTATTAGGATTTTTTGAGCGCATCGTACCCCCTCAGTATAAATCACCTTTTTAGGCATTCTCGTTACGTCCTAATCCCAATAATCCCAGTTCCAACGACCTTCATTGGCACATAGATAGACCCTTTCCATATATTGATAAAGGCTATTGATATATAGAAAGGCTTCATCAGCATTTAGATTGACACCAACGGCATTTAGATGCGCTTCATCGGCATATAGATAGACAGCATCCATATATGGATAGACTTCATTGGCATATAGATGGGCTTCAAGTATATATGGATAGGCTTCATTTATATATACTTAAAGCCTATCCATATATGGATAGACACTGAAAGGATATTGAAATTTAGTAAAAATACGGGTATTTAAGCGATTATAGGCGTTGATATGGATTTTTATGGACATTTAGGCTTAATTCGGCACGGTTTTACTTCTAATTTTTCTTGAATGGTTGAATGATAAAATAGGCATCATGAAGCGATAATAGGTGGCATCATTGGGTATTTTAAGGTTCAGCTTTTCAATGATAAAAAATTATTTGTACATTCCTAAACTGATTAAAAAATGGGAAAAATTGTTTTTAAGCATGTCCAGTTGAACCAAAAGGAGTTAGAACCTTTTGCTAATTTAGTCTATCGTCGCGTTTTTGAAAATTCGACCTATTCAAAACTGCAATCCCTTGTGATGGATTTGAAACCTTTGACCGATGTTTTCTCGACAACTTTAATTGATGCCAAAGATGGTGGCAAAGACAGAACGAAAGTGAAAGACTTCGCCAAAGATGCGCTAAAAAATCATTTGACAAAAATTGGTATGACCATCGAACTTGAAGCAGATGGCAATGAAGATTATATCACTAATACGGGTTTTCCTGTGCGGCAACCACCCGTTAAAAAGGCATTGGATTACATTGATGTACCAGAAAATTTTACAGTCAAAAACGATGACAAGAGAAAAGGCGTTTTCAATTTTTCTTGGAAAAAACCGAATAGTGCGACGAATTGCATCATTGAAGAGTTGGTTTCGGAAGGTGTTTGGAAACGTGTCGCGTCCAGTACCGCAGCATCGGTTCAGTTGACAGACTTAACACCCAACACGACGAAAACCTACCGCATCTACGCACTTGGTACAGGTAATTTGGTCAGTGATTACAGCGATGCTGTGACGATTACGGTGAATCCATAAGGGAAACAACTTGCGTCAAGTTAGGGAATTTGTAAAAAATAGAATACCCACGTAGGGGCGACCCTTGCGGTCGCCCTTGCGGTCGCCCTTGCGGTCGCCCTTAATTGTAGGGATATAAAATTGATAATCAAATAGACAAACACAAGGACGACCGCAAGGGTCGGCCCTACGTTGGAAAATAAAAAACGGCTAAACTGTTGCACATCAACAATTTAGCCGTTTTTATTTTAACGAAAATCAAATCAGCGTCTGCCGCCACCGAAGTTGCCGCCACCGCCGCCACCACGACGGTCATCGCGTCCGCCACCACCGCCACCACGACGGTCGTCACGTCCACCACCACCACCGCCACGACGGTCATCACGTCCACCACCGCCGCTGCTGCGACGATCACCACCACCACTGTTTTCAGTCGGCACATAAGGTGTACCGTCAGGGGAAGGAATAACAGCCTTGCGGCTTAAGCGCAATTTGCCTGTTTTTTTATCAATTTCGATGATTTGGAATTTGACTTCATCACCTTCTTTGAATTCTTCTTCGACATTTTCAATGCGACTCCATGACATTTCAGAGACGTGCAACAAGCCGCTTTTGCCACCTGCAAAGTCCACAAAAACACCGTAAGGCATGACGGTTGCCACAACACCTGTGAACTCCTCGCCTACTTGCGGTTCGTAAGCAATGGCCCGCACCATGCCAGCCGCTTTATCAATACTCGCTTTGTCAGAAGCAAAAATATTGACATATCCTTTGCCTTCTTTTTCTTCAATTGTGATTTGACAGCCCGTTGTGCGCTGCATTTCTTGAATGATTTTACCGCCGGGTCCGATGACACCACCAATAAATTCTTTATCAATAATGATTTCAAGGACACGTGGCGCATGAGGTTTCATATCTTCGGCAGGTGCAGAAATCGTTTTGTTCATCTCACTTATGATGTGTAAACGACCTTCTTTGGCTTGCATGAGGGCTCTTTCAAGCAATTCGTAAGGCAAACCGTCAATTTTGATGTCCATCTGACAACCACAAATGCCATTGACCGTACCCGTCAATTTAAAGTCCATATCGCCCAAAGCATCTTCATCGCCCAAAATATCACTCAAAATGACAATCGGCGACCCCTCAGTAACTTTGCCGCCGTCGGTCACCATACCCATCGCAATACCTGCAACGTGGCGTGGAATAGCAATACCTGCATCCATCAAAGCCAATGAACCCGCACAAACAGTTGCCATTGAAGACGAGCCGTTTGATTCCAAAATATCGGAAACGATACGCATGGTGTAAGGCGATTCAGGTAAAATCTGACGAATCGAACGCGCTGCCAAATTCGCATGACCTACTTCACGACGACCAGGACCCCGTTGCGGCTTCACTTCACCGACAGAATAACCCGGGAAATTGTAGTGCAAAATGAACTTATCATCGTAAGAATCAAGGGCATTGTCCACCATCGCAGCGTCCATTTTTGTACCCAAAGTCAATGAAGTCAAGGCTTGCGTTTCGCCACGATTGAAGATAGCCGAACCGTGTGTGGAAGGCAAATAATCCACTTCCGTCCAAATCGGACGCACTTCATCGAAGCGGCGACCATCCAAACGTATCCCCTCAGTCAACATGACCGAACGAACCGTTTCTTTCTTGATTTTATCGAAATACTCGCTGATGATTTTCTTATTTGTGGTTATGTATTCCTCATCATGTGCCTCTATTAAAACCACTTTGATAAATTCTTTGATGACATCAAACGCTTTTTTGCGTTCTGCTTTACCAAAGGCAGCACGTGCCACAATTTTGATTTTTTCAGCAGTAATTTCCTTAATTTCAGCTTTCAAGTCTTCCAAAACGACGATTTCTTTCAATGCCATTTTAGGTTTATTGACCAATGCCGCCAAACGTTCTTGCGCTTCAATTTGCAATTTGATGGCTTCGTGACCGACTTTAATGGCTTCAACGAGTTGGTGTTCCTGACATTCATGCCCTTCACCTTCCACCATCGTCACGTCATTTTTTGTAGCACCGACGATAACATTCAATTCAGCCTGTTCCATTTGTGTATTCGTCGGATTAACAACATACTCACCCTTGATGAGTGCCACACGTGCTTCAGAAATCAAATGTGAAATCGGCACATCAGACACGGCAATCGCCGCAGAAGCTGCCAAAGCCACAAAAGCATCGGGCGAAATCTCTTTGTCACCTGAAATAAGGTTGACAATAATTTGCGTTTCGTTGCGATAGCCGTCCGGAAACAAAGGACGTAACGCCCGGTCAACGAGACGTGAAATCAAAATTTCAGAATCCGTCAAACGCGATTCACGGCGAAAAAAGTTGCCAGGGATACGCCCCGCAGCAGCGAATTTCTCTTGATAATCCACTGAAAGGGGGAAAAAGTCTTGATCGGGTTTCGCTTCTGCTGCCGCCGTAACGACTGCCAAAAGCATTGTTTTGCCACAACGGAGGACGACAGAACCGTTTGCTTGGGTGGCTAATTTACCAGTTTCAAGGACAACCT
>JAYTUQ010000318.1:0-20014 GCA_043744455.1 Saprospiraceae bacterium
ATTGCCTTTATGGTGGGTGGCTTTTTGATGACACATTTCGGCTTACCGTTTTTATTAAATTTGTAAAAAAATGACCCATTATAGCGATATTTTTATTAACACATTTAAAGGTTATGCCAATTATTTCATTGGACAAATAATGCACCCGGCTTGGGACAATTATTTTTACTGGTTGATAGCGATTTCTTTGTTTTTTTGGTCATTAGAATTGCTTTTTCCTTGGCGCGACAAACAGGGGGCTTTTCGGAAAGACTTTTGGCTTGATACATTTTATATGTTCTTCAATTTCTTTCTATTTTCGCTTATGGGTTTTGCCGCCATATCAAACGTTGTTTCTACTGCCTTTAATGAATGGGTTTTCAACCTTTTCGGTTGGCAAAATTTAGTCGCTATACAAGTCAGTCAATTGCCCGCAGTTGTTCAATTACTCATTTTATTCGTTGTTAAAGACTTTATTCAATGGAATATTCACCGTCTTTTACATCGCGTTGATTGGATGTGGCAGTTTCACAAAGTTCATCATTCGGTTGAAGAAATGGGCTTCGCTGCTCATTTGCGGTTTCATTGGATGGAAAATGTAATTTACAGAACGCTCGAATACATACCCCTCAGTATGATTGGGTTTGGCATTCAAGATTTTCTGTTTGTACATCTTTTCACATTGGCTTGGGGGCATTTCAATCATGCCAACATCACAGTGCCTTTGGGGTGGTTCAAATATATTTTCAACAACCCGCAAATGCACATTTGGCATCATGCAGAACATATTCCAAACCGATACGGCGTAAATTACGGTATCACCTTGTCCTTGTGGGATTATCTTTTTAAAACGAATTACCTACCTAAAGAAGGACGAGATGAACCTCTGGGCTTTGATAATTTAAAACAATTTCCTAAGACTTTTTGGACACAAATACTTTATCCTTTTAAAAAATAAAAATGGCAAATACATCTAATATTGAAGTAACACATCAAGACGAATTTGTTTGCGACGCACCTAATAGTCAAGTCAAACAAAAAAGCACATTGTCCAACTTAAAATACATGGTCATCGGCATTGCTTTCGGCATCGTCTTCGTCAAGGCAGAAATCATTTCATGGTTTCGGATACAGGAAATGTTCCGTATGGCCTCTTTTCACATGTATGGCGTGATTGGTACAGCCGTCATCGTCGGTATCATTTCTGTTTTTTTGATTAAAAAATTGGGGATTAAAACGCTGGGCGGAGAAGAAATAGTAATTGCACCAAAGACTTTTCAAAAAGGTCAAATCTATGGCGGTTTACTTTTTGGTTTTGGTTGGGCAATGACAGGTGCATGTCCGGGACCACTGTTTGCTCAAATCGGTAGTGGATATAGTGTGGTCATTGTATCGCTATTATCAGCCATTGCAGGCACTTGGGTATTTGGTTTATTAAAAGATAAATTACCTAAATAACATGAATGAATGGCTTTTTCCTTTACTTATCATAGCCGCGCTGGGTTTATTGGTGGTATTGATAAGGATTTTAAGTACTGTAGATGCCGCAAGTCGCCTACTTGAAAAAGACGCAACCGCCTCGCCTGACATTGCTAAACGTTATGCTTTTTTGCGCACAGCGAAATATTGGGTTTATATTCCTGCCGTCATTTTTGCCTTTGTTGCTATTGTTTTTTGGCAAAAACAAAAGAGTGAAAAGCAGTCAGGTATTGAGAAAATTAAGAGAGAAGCCTTAGCGCAATTCGATACTACTAAAATTTGGGCGCCGCCCGACCCCCTCAGTATCAAGCAAGAAAACGAAGCAAAACTCATACAATACGGTCGCGATTTGATTGCCCACACCTCCGATTATCTCGGACCAGAAGGCATGATAAAGCCTATTTCAAATGGCATGAATTGCCAAAACTGCCATTTAGAAGCAGGTTCAAAGGCATTTGGCAACAATTATTCAGCCGTTGCATCCACTTATCCAAAGTTTCGCGCACGTTCAGGCACAGCCGAAACCATTGTCAAAAGGGTGAATGATTGCATTCAACGCAGCCTCAATGGACAACCATTGGACTCAACGAGCCATGAAATGGAAGCAATTAAAGCTTATATAAAATGGCTCGGGCAAGCCGTTCCGAAAGGTAAAACGCCCAAAGGTTCAGGTCTTTTGAAACTCGCTTTTCTCAATCGAGCAGCCAATCCTGATAGTGGTCGCATAACTTATGCTGCTAAATGTGCCTCATGCCACGGTCAAAATGGCGAAGGTTTGCCCATGCCCGAAGGCAACGGACGGCATTACCCCCCACTTTGGGGCGACAAAAGCTATAATGAAGCGGCAGGTTTGTACCGCTTATCCGCTTTTGCAGGTTATGTCAAAGCGAATATGCCTTTTGGGGCAACCTATCAAAATCCACAACTAAGCGATGCCGAGGCATGGGATTTAGCAGCTTTTGTCAACTCTCAACCTCGTCCGAAACATCCATTTTTGGCAACCGATTGGCCCAAAATTGATGCGAAGCCCTACGACCATCCTTTTGGTCCATTCCCCGATTCGTTTTTAGATATTCAGCACAAATTGGGACCCTATCAGCCCATTGTTGATTTTCAAAAAAAAATGAAAGAACAGAAAGAAGCGGCAAAAGGCAAATAATAAATTGATAATGATAATCAACACATAGTAAATTGTTAAAATTTACTATGTATCATAATAACAATTTTACTACCCCTCAGTATAAAAGCAAAAATGCTTCACAAGACAAGGCTTGTAAAGCATTTTTGAAAGAAGTTTATGAGAACAAGGAATATTAAATATTAAATTTTAGGCTCGTCTAATGATGTTTTGACTTCTTCAACAAAAGCCAAAGTGACATTCGCAAGGAGAGCTATTTTATCGAAGGAAAAATCGGTGTTAAGCAAAAGATTTTGAACGAAGTCAAATTTTTGCTTGGTAGCACCAATTTCTATTCCTTTTTCTATTCCTTTTTCTTCACCTTCGAGGTAAATAGGATCTTCTTCAAGGTTTATTGGAAACTGTGGCGTCTTAGGTTTGACTATTTTGATTACTAATTTTGGTCCGTACCTCATCGATAAAAGATAATTTAACATTAAGTATAAAAGCAATTTCGTCATCAGAGTAACGAGTATTCAACAATAGGTGCTTAACATTTTCATAATCTTTTCCGACCATACCTATTGCGATTCCTTTTTCGATTCCTTTTTCGATTCCTTTTTCTTCGCCTTCGAGATAAAAAGGGTCGTTTTCAATATCAATTTCAAAGTGAAGTGGCATTTTATCAATTTTTTGTTTAAAAATACTTTGCAATTTACGGAGTCCTGATAAAACATGCAATTGAAAGGCTAATTTTTGAAATTCTTTTTTCTGTTTGACTAATGTGTTAAGGCGATTCAGAATTTTTTCCATCATAATATCAGGGGTATCTCCTTCAAAATCACCTAAAATGGCTAATAAGACTTCATGCGGAATATCGGATTCAAGAAACGACGCAGACGTGAACATCCTAATATCATACAATTCATAGTTGAATTTCAAGTTGGGTTCATCAATATGGTTAGCCATTTTTAATGGTTCATTACCTAAATAAAATACAATTTGTCTAACACGCAAATCATAGGTAAATTTGATGAAACAACGATAAAATAACATTCTTTCAGGCATAGTCATATCATTTTGCGCTTGAAAATCAAATTGAACGACATGATTATCCGAAGGATTTTCATATTCAACTTTGAATAAAAAATCAGGCTCACGTTCGATAGTGCGCTGTATTTTATCTTTAAGAATGACCATTCGACCATTTTTTAAATCAATACCTACCCGTTCAGCAAAGGGCTTGATGAGGTGTCGTAAGTTCTCTTTAATCAGTTTATCAAATTTTCCCACGTGTTTGGTTTTTTATTGTTAGTAAATTTTCACAATCTCTGTTTATAAGCCACAATTTGAGTAGAAAGAATAATTTCACAAAATGTTTTAATGTATAAATGTTTTAAAAATAAGAATTTATGATTATGAAAAAGCAAGAGCATTGGGAAACTGTTTATCAAAAAAAGAATTTTGAAGAAGTCAGTTGGTTTCAAGAAACGCCGACCACTTCGATTCAGTTTTTTGAATCCATGCAATTACCAAAATCTGCCAATATCATTGACATTGGCGGCGGAGAAAGCCGTTTTGTTGACTATTTATTAGAAAATGACTATGAAAATATCACTGTTTTAGATATTTCCGTAACTGCCATAAAAAAGAAAAAACAGGCTTTGGGTAAGAAAGCAGAGCAAGTCAAATGGATTGTTTCTGATGTCGTTGATTTCAAACCTACAGAGCAATATGACTTTTGGCACGACCGCGCGACGTTTCATTTTTTGACTCAAAAAGAGGACATTGAAAAGTATGTTGAAACCATTAACCGATTTGTGAAGCCCCAAGGCTCATTGATTTTAAGCACTTTTACAGAAAATGGACCCACCAAATGCAGCGGTTTGGACATTCAACAATATTCTGAAAAGACATTGAGTGAGCGTGTTGAGGCTTTTTTTACAAAAATAAAATGTATCGTTATTGACCATACTACGCCTTCGGCGGCGGTTCAAAACTTCATTTTTTGTAGTTTTAAACGTAAAAATGAAGTAGCATACTGAGGGGGTCAAAAATCAAAATCCTCTTGTTCATCAATAATTATAGTAAGACTTTCAGGGATATTAATGCCTTCATAAATATCTGTTAGAGACAGTTGAAAATTTAATTTTGGAAACGCAATAATGTCCGTTTTTTTTGAAAAACGTTGATAAGTCCACACATTTTGGTCATTTGTACGGCTGTATAACTCGACACTTTGCCAGCGAGATTCTACGAGCAAATAGTATTGAATAGACGGCAGTTTTTGATATTCATTAAATTTCAAAGCTCTATCATAAGCGGCTGTTGATTTTGATAAAACTTCAACAATGAGACTTGGAAATCGCTTGATAAAACGAGATACCGCATCTCGTTCATCGCATGTCAGCATAACATCAGGATAGACATATTTGCCATCTTTAACAATTTGAAGTTTGACGTTTTCATGAAAAATTTTGCACTGGCGTTTGCGAAATTCTGGCAGCAAAGCTGTGGCTATATTTAAGACTACTTCGTTGTGGTCATCACTTGTTCCCGCAATAGGATACAATATACCTTCGTGAAATTCATGGCGAATACCCGTCTTTTCATCAAATTCGATGTATTCTTCAACGGTATATTTTTTATCAGAAATGGCAGAAAGATTCATTTTTTATAAATTTTACTCAAAAATACACTTTCTTTTACTCAAAATAAAGAATTAAAATGGCTAATCGTAGAAAATTCATTCAGCAAACCCTCCTCGGCAGTATCGGTGTCGGCTTAACGCCCGTCCTTGGTAAATCCGAAACTTCAAATGCTCATTCAGATATCCCCCTCGGTAAAAATGATGATTTTGAACCCATTGAGGCCGGCAAAAAGGTCATTTCACTCCTCCAAACCACTGATGTGCATTGTCAAGTGCATCCGCACGACGAGTTGTTTTGGGAAAATGAGCAAATTGTTTTTAGAAAAACTGCCGGTTATGCGCATTTAGCAACCTTGTTCGACAATGCCCGCAAGCGCAATCCCGACACCTTTATATTAGATACAGGTGACATGTTTCAAGGCAGCATGTTGTCTGTAAAAACGACGGGTTCGGCTTATGTGGACATTTTGAATGCTTTGGGTTATGACCTTTATTTGCCCGGCAATTGGGAGGTGGTTTTTGGTAAAAATAAAATGCAAAAACTCTTAGGTGCGCTCGATGCACCAAAAGTTTGTGCCAATATGTACCATGATTTGGGCGATGGTAAAAAAGGAGAATTGATTTTTCCGCCTTACCAAACCCTTTCAAAACACGGTGTAAAAATTGGCTTTTTGGGTTATACAGACCATTTAGTGCCTATTCGTCAATCACCTGCTTACACGAAAGGCATTTTGTACACCAAACCCGACGAAAATGTGGCGTATTATGTTGATGTTTTGAAAGAACAAGAGCAATGTGATTTTATCATCATCATCGCACATATAGGGCTTTCGCAACAAATTGCCTTAGCCAATTCGCCTGAATGTGAAGGTGTGAACTATATTTTTGGAGGCGATACGCATGAACGTGTGCGTAAGCCGATTCAATGCAAATATGCCAAAGTTGTTGAGCCTGGCGCATTCGGTTCTTTCGTTGGGCGTTTGGATTTGACGGTTGAAAATGGCAAAATTGTAGGCGAAAAGTACGATTTATTGGAGGTAAACTCCGAAAAGCTGAAACCTAAACCCACCATTCAAGCCCTTATTGATGCCCAAGAAAAGCCGTTTTCAAATGATATGAATAAGGTGCATGGCTACTCTACTCTGCCCCTTTACCGCTATTTTGTGGTTGAAAATACGATTGACACCTTGATTATTGATGCCTTGAAATGGCGTATCGGAACTGATATTGTTTTGTCAAATGGCTTTCGTTTTTGTCCGCCACGCAACGTTGATGCGACTGGAAAAGTGGCAATTACTGAGGGGTATCTTTTTGATATGTTGCCCGTTGATTCGCAAGTTCGAACGGCTAATGTTACGGGCAAACAGTTGATTGAATGGCTTGAAAAAGAACTCAATAACGTTTTTGCAACGGAAGCCGCCAAACGTTTTGGTGGTTGGGTCGTGAAAATGAAGGGTATGTCTATCACTTTTAAAGCCTTTGAAGATAACGGCAAACGGGTGCAATCTGTATTGGTTGGCGGTCAACCATTGGAAATGAATAAGGCTTACAGCATCTGTGCTTGTGAACGTGACGGCGACCCTGACAATATGTTGTGCCGCATTCCAAACGTGAGAAACGGCAAAAATGCGCCTTATACCTTGCACCAAACCTTGCGCGATTATTTAGCTGTCAACTCACCCGTTACGCCTAAGCCACGAGGTGATGTGAAAATTTTAGATGCGCCACAAACGCTTTTATCGCAAGTTTTTGGGGTTGATTATCAATTTGTATAACTTTATTTCTATGAAAAACATCTTAAATAGTTGGTCAACAATCTTAATTTTGTGTTTTACCATTGGACTCGCGCCCTTTGTACCCGAACCACATGTGTGGGGAAAACTTAAATGGGTAACGGGCGGTGCGGTCGGTATGCAGCCGATTGATTGGTTTGATTTATTGATGCACGGCTTTCCTTACGTTTTACTTTTAAGACTCATATTCATTAAATTTATAAAAATACTGTCTCAATGAAAAAGTTATTTTTTAGTTTAATACTCGGTTTTTCCTTCTTAACAACCACTGTTTCATGCCAAAATGGGGCGAAAAGTGTCCCACAAAGTGCTGTAACAGGTGTTTCGGATTTAAGCACTAATGATTTTCAAAAGAAATTGGCAGCCGATGGAACGGCTATCCTTCTTGATGTAAGAACGCCACAAGAATATGCCAATGGTCATTTGCAAAATGCAACGACTATTAACTTTTTTGATGCTGATTTTAAGGAAAAAATAGATAAATTAGATAAAAATAAGCGTGTTTACGTGTATTGTGCGGTGGGCGGACGGAGTGCAAAAGCATCAAAAATCCTTCAAGAATCCGGTTTTAAAGCGGTTTATAATTTGTTAGGTGGTTTCAATGGTTGGCAAACAGCAGGATTGCCTACGGTCAAATAATTGATTGATTGTTAATTATTTACAAGTTTACAAATTAGTCATTATCAAAAAACATCATTATGAAAGAACAAAGTACTATCCCTTTCGAGGGTAAACCGATTCGTAAAGTTTGGGAAAACGACGAATGGTGGTTTTCCATTGTTGATGTCATCGAAGTGTTAACGAATAGTGTTAAACCACGTGATTATTGGTCTGTTTTAAAAAAACGTGAACCTCAGTTGCCGACACTTTGTCGGCAACTGAAATTACAATCATCTGATGGCAAATTTTATAAAACAGACGTTTCAAATACTGAGGGGATCCTTCGCATCGTCATGTCCGTTCCATCATCGAAGGCAGAACCCTTGAAATTGTGGCTCGCACAAATGGGAAAGGAAAGGATTGAGGAAACCGAAAACCCTGAATTGGCTTTTAACCGCGCGCGCGAAATTTATAAAGCCAAAGGTTATCCCGAGGATTGGATTGGATACAGAGAAAAAAGCATTTTGATTCGTAAGGAATTGACCGAAGAATGGCAAAATCGAGGCATTAAAGAAAGTTCTGAATATTCGATTTTGACTGCTGAAATCGCTAAAGCGACTTTTGACCTTACGCCCACAGAACACAAAGAACTCAAAGGCTTGACAAAACCCACCCAAAACCTCCGCGACCACATGACCAATTTGGAATTAATTTTTTCAGCTTTGAGTGAGGAAATTACACGCAAAGTTGCCATTCGGGACGATGCCATCGGCTTTCTACAAAACCGTGAAGCGGCTGGAGAAGGCGGACGAATGGCAGGTGAAGCGCGAGAAAACCTTGAAAAAAGATTGGGTGAAAAAGTCGTGTCCTCCAACAATTTTTTGAGTTTAGACAGTAATAAAAAAGAAGAATTACCTGAAAAAACGGATTGATTTATACCAAAACAACTTGCGTCAGTAACGATAAAATAATAAAGTAGCATTTTTGTCATTACTAAGTTTGAAATTTGTTGCACGTTCATTATTCTTTTAATCCATTCATTTACAATATTTTATGAAAAAAATTATGAAAAAAATTATGAAAAAAATTATCTTCCTTTTTGTCCTTAGTCTTATCATTTTGACCCCCTCAGTATTTGCACAAAAAGTGGTCAGTATGAAAAATCATAAAATCGTTTTTCACTTAACCAACAACGACTCATTGGTGCATAAAGCGATGATTAGGCAGATTAATAATCTACTCACGGCAGCCCCAAACGCCAAAATAGAAGTCGTTAGCCATAGCAATGGGATAGAATTTTTGATGATTGCCAAAACCAAGCAAGCCGCAAGTATTACAGAATTAAAAAATAAAGGCGTGGTTTTCGCCGCTTGTGAAAACACAATGCGTGAGCGCAAAATAGATAAGTCAGAAATTCTTTCAGAAGCGATATACGTGCCTTCGGGTGTCTTTGAAGTCGTATTGAAACAAGAGCAAAAATACAGCTATATCAAGGCAGGAAATTAAGGGTTAGCGTAAATACCAAAAGGCTTTAGGGCGTAAGTGCACGTTATTAGCATTTTTTTTCGATATTTGTGCAGATTTTATGACCAATTTAGATCTTCTCAAACATCCACGAGCCACTATGCACGATAAACTGCTACCGTTTCACGTTGCAAACCTCATTTTAGATGAATACAACCGCTATCACAATCGTTTCCGAGGCATCAATAAATTAGCCAAATTGCGATTTGAAAGCCGTGATTGGCATGGTTTACAAGCTGATCAAACAGAGCGTTTGACCTTATATCGTCAGGCGGTCAGTGATACGCACAGTCGCTTGTCTGACATGTTGGCAGACCGTTTTAAAGACCACGACACGTGGCGCGCCGCGAAAGCGATGTATGAGGAATTGGTGTTAAACCTATATTATAAAGATATAGCGGAGACGTTTTTTAACTCTGTTTATCGCCACATTCACAAGGGTTTAAGCGTCGATAGGGAGTTGATGTTTGTGTTGCCCTCGCATGATAAGATGAGTTTGAGGTCGGCGCGACCGATTTATCACTCGTATAATGCCGACCAATCAGCAGAAAATCTTGTTAAACAATTATTCAAAGATTTTCAATTTGATGTACCTTATGAAGACGTTGAACGTGATATTGAATTAATAACAAGTAAAATACGTGAAAAATTTCTCTCTAAATACAAAACGGATGAAAACACCCGACTCGAAGTTTTGCGTTCTGTTTTTTATCGCAACACAGGGGCGTATCTTGTTGGCAGAGCTTTCTTAGGTGGAGAAATTCATCCCTTTATTATTCCATTTTTGCATGAAGAGCGCGGCGTTTATGCCGATGCTTTGTTGCTTGAATACAACCATATTGCCTCCATTTTTACCTATTATCGCTCTCATTTTTTGGTCGAAGTAGATATTCCAAGCGAGATGGTAGAGTTTCTAAAATCTATTTTGCCACACAAGCCTTTGAGCGAATTGTATACTACTTTAGGCTTTGAGAAACATGGCAAAACGGAGATGTATCGCAACTTTTTACAGCATTTGGAGAAAAAACCTGAAGAAAAATTTGACTTCGCACCTGGTATCAAAGGTATGGTGATGTCTGTTTTTACATTACCTTCTTTCAATATGGTTTTTAAAGTCATAAAAGACAATTTTGCGCCACCTAAAAACACATCAGAAAAAATTGTAAAACAAAAATATGTCCTCGTCACGCAACATGATCGTGTCGGACGATTAGCGGATACCCACCTTTTTGAGAATTTTGTGGTTGAAAAAGACCGATTTACACCTGAATTGCTTGCAGAATTAAAAAAAATCGCAAAATCTAAAGTTATACTGAGGGGGGATAAGGTAGAAATCAAGCACCTCTATGTCGAGAAAAAAATGATACCGCTCAATATTTACCTCGAAAATGCCTCAACTGAAGATATGCGCCATGTGCTCAATGATTACGGTAAAGCCTTAAAGCAATTGGCGGCTGCTAATATTTTCCCTGGCGATTTGTTGATGAAAAATTTTGGCGTAACGAAACTTAAACGTGTCGTTTTTTACGATTATGACGAAATAGAATGGGTGACAGATTGCCAATTTCGAGACATTCCTCAATCACGCAATCACGACGATGAAATGTCAAGCGAGGCATGGTATTATGTGGGAGATAAAGACATTTTTCCAGAAGAATTCCCCCCTTTTCTATTCACAAACCTTGAACAAAGAACCTATTTTTTAGAAAAACATCCCGAATTATTCCAATCGCGTTATTGGAATAACGTCAAAGAACGTCTTAAGAAAGGTGATGTGATTGATGTATTTCCTTATCCTGAATCTTTGCGATTTGGGTCTGACGGGTGGAAAAGTGTTTAATTTTCGTCAAATTAAAGCCGAAAAGCCGTCTTGATGTTTATCAAGACGGCTTTTAAAAATACTTAAAATTTCAATAAACCTTTTATCGAAATATCTTCATCAATATCTTCCCAATGAATACCACGCCCTTGACCGATAAAACGCCAATTATTCCGCTGCGTTTCTGTCGCTTGTTCGAGAGTCGGAAACCATGATAGAGGAACGGCAATTTCACGACCGTCTGAGAGTGCCACAAAGAGTTTATTACTGAAAAACCAAACCTTTGTTGCTAATAAATTGTCTATATTAATTGAAGTAGTCATGCCAAGATTGAATAAAATTTAACTGATTATCATTAATGATTTTGAGAATTTGATTAATTTCTCTGAACGATGTTTAGCTTTACAAAGATAATTCATTTTTACTTTTGCAAAAAAAGAAAATAATGTCTGAACGACTAAAATTATACGACAATCACGGCAGAATCATCAATTACGTCCGCCTTGCTGTAACTGACCGGTGCAACTTGCGGTGTTTTTATTGTATGCCGGAAGAAGGTATTGACTTTGTGCCGCGCCAAGTTTTGATGCGTTATGAAGAGATGTTGCGTATGATGCGGGCTATGGCAAAAGTCGGCATCGAAAAAGTCCGCATAACAGGTGGCGAGCCTTTTGTACGAAAAGATTTGATGCTTTTACTGAGGGGTCTTGCCGAAACAGAAGGCATAAAAACGATAAACTTGACGACAAATGGCACTTTGACTGCCCCTTTTGTCCCTGAATTGAAAGCATTGGGTATCAAATCAGTCAATTTAAGCCTTGATACACTTGACCCCAAACGTTTCTATGAAGTCACGCGCCGTGATGAATTTCATAAAGTTTGGAAAACATTTGAATTGCTTTTGAAACACGATATCCATGTCAAAATTAACTCTGTCGTGATGGAAGGGAAAAACGATGTGGACTTGATTCCGATGGTCGAATTGACCCGCCAGTATCCTGTTTCAGTTCGCTTTATAGAGGAAATGCCGTTCAACGGTGGTGAGGCACATTACGATAAATTGCATTGGCATTGGCAACGTATTTTAGGAAAAATCAAGGAATTTTACCCCGAAACCTATAAAATTGAAGATGAACCCCACTCTACTTCCTACAATTATGGCATTCCGGGGCACCAAGGCACTGTTGGTATCATCGCCGCATACAGCCGTACATTTTGCGGTACGTGCAATCGGATTCGCATAACCCCGCAAGGTGTTTTGAAAACTTGTTTGTATGATGAAGGCGTTATGAATTTGAAAGATTTGATGCGTGAAGGTGCAACCGACGAACAACTGCAAATTGCCCTACAAGATGCTTTAAACAGCCGTGCAAAAGACGGTTTTGAAGCTGAATCAAGGCGTTTTACAAGCATTGGTGCGATGGAAAGTATGACGACGATTGGGGGTTAAATACTGAGGGGGATCATTTCTCATCACTTCACATTTCGCTTCAAATACGTCGCATAATTCGGCAATCTAACCTCATATTCTTCATGCATCAAAGGTGAAGTCATCAAAAAATCAGCAGTCGCCCGGTCGCAAGCGAAAGGAATATTCCACACGACACCCAAACGCAAAAGAGCTTTGATATCAGGGTCATGCGGTTGTGCTTCCATCGGATCCCAAAAGAAAATCATGACATCAATCCGATTTTCGGCAACCATAGCACCTATTTGTTGGTCACCGCCTAATGGACCGCTTAACAGGCGGATGACAGGTTGCCGCAAAGCCTCTTCTATCATTCGCCCAGTTGTCCCGGTGCCATAAAGTTCATGATTTGCCAAAATCGTTTTGTTATATATTGCCCATTCTATAAGTTCAGGCTTTTTATTGTCGTGGGCAATGAGCGCAATGCGTTTTTTAGCTGCGAGTTTGCGCGTATCAGGTGTATTCAAATTGCTCATTTTCTTGTTTTTTAAGGCAAAAACATGATGAATTAGGAGTTTTGAGCCACGAATGGCACGAATTTTACGAATTAACTAATTACGACATAACCCTTTACGACGTAATTCGCTAATTCGTAAAATCCGTTAATTCGTGGCTCAAAACTCCACTTTATAAGCCAAATTCGGTATCAAACCCAATTGATATTGCGTTACTGATCGCCCTTGACGACGGTCAAAATATCGCCACCCCTCATTTTGTTGATTCGATACATTTTGCAAATCCAACTGAACGGTCGAAGAGTACCGCTTATGACTGCGTTTCCAATACACATTCACATCCGTCCGAAAATAGTCTTTTAGATTTTTTTGGCTGTAAGAGTCAAAGTACCCCCCCCTCAGTATGGTGTGCAAATTCACGCCTAAAAACTTGTTTTTCAACGAACCCATAGCCCATTCTTTTCCAACCAATAAGTTAGAAATATAATGTCCATTGAATTGTGTATTAATCCATTGCGTACCAGATTTATATTTTGCATCGAAAATAGAGACATTGGCGCGCCAATAAAAACCTTTATTGAGTTGTTGTTGTACATCAATTTCGACACCAGCATTACGTCCTTCTGATATATTCCCATATCCTCCCGCTAGACCTTCATTACCGACTTCGTAAGCGTTCAGAGTGAAAACTGATGCTTTAAAAATGGATTGATAATACGCTTCAATATTTGCCAATATGTTTTTTGATAATTTAAAACGATAGCCTAAATTAAGATTTTGAGATTTTGAGATTTTTTCGATATCCGTATTATTTAATGAACCTAATTCAGCAGGAATGGCAAACTCTGGCGACACCATTTGGCTTTGTAAACTATATCCTAAAGTCAAATTTGAGCTATTCGCAAAAAGGTATTGGATGTTAGCCGTAGGTTCAAAACTTGTTTGATTTTGCTTATTATCCGTCAAGTCATTCCATTGAACTAAGCGAACGCCAACATTGGTTGACCAGTTTTCAGTCCATTTGCCTTGCCAATCAACGGAAGGCTGTAACCACCAGCTCGACTGACTGGCACGAACACCACCATTTGCTTGTCCTGATTTATAGGTTTGCGTGTATTGAAAATCGTCTTTTCGAGCGACAAAAGCCACTTTTAGGTTTTGTTTAGCACCCATTACATAGCTGTAAATCGATTTTAAAAACAATTTTGAGGGTTGATTTTTAAAACTTTGAATGATAATAGGCACATTATTCAAAGAAAAACCAACGGCAGAACGCTCATTTTCCAAAGCCGAATAAGCGATAACCGTTGAAAAGTGACCTCGCCCCAATGATAGTTCATGCCGAATACCGAATGCACCCATTTTATTTTTAAACGCAATATCTTGACTGTCTTTATCCACTTTCCAATCCGTCCGAATTGGTAAATGCGTAAACAAGTTTTCACTCGTCCCATAGAGACCGAAAACGTTAAAAGTACCCGCTGTTTTGGTTGGAAAGTTCAGATTCACGCTTAAATCCTGAAATTGAATGTCTTCATCGCCTAACGGAACGCCCATTTTTGCTAGCAAACCAATTGTTGCGTAACGATAATGCACCAAATATGAGGCTTTTGAATTTTTAGAAAACATCCCCTCAGTACCCAACTCCGTACCCACTAATCCGAGGCTCACTTGAGATTCGCGGCGTTCATTATTGCCTTTTCGCATCCCAATATCAATGATAGAAGTCAGCGCACCACCCCTATCAGCCGACATTGAGCCTTTATAAAATTGCGTTCCCGCCATCACATTAAAACCCGGAATCAGCACACCGCCGCCATTGACAGTCGCTCGATCGCTTTTTGTTCCTGCATTTGATAGGTGGTTTAGGTTGACGACCTCTGCCCCTTCCAAATACCATTGCACCATATTTGGCGACGTACCGCGTACACTGATATTATTGCCTTGATCATTGGTCGTTGCAGCCCCTGGCAAGTAGGTAAGAAGCCGCGCAGGATCATTGAAAGTGGCAGGATAGCGGCTCAAACGCTCGTTGCGAATGCCATTTATGGGGTCGAAATATTGCTCCCGTTGTGCTGTTACGACAAGCGTTTCAGTATGGATATTTAAGGGTTTAAGTGCCAAATCAAGCACTATTTCCTTTCCAGATTCTAGTAAGATATCCGATACAATAAGCGTTTCAAACCCAACAAAGCTCACCCGCAGACTGTGCCGTCCAACAGGAATTTTTTCATAACGAAAGACCCCCTCAGTATTCGAGATGGTTTTCATCACGTCGTTATCTAAAACGATAGCCGCTTCAACAAGCGGTTTTTGAGTTTCTGCATCAAATACACGTCCGCGAATCGTTTGGGTGATTTGAGCATAAGTTGAATATGTCCCGAAGAAAAGAAAGAAAACGACTAAAAAGAGCCTAAACTGCCTCATAACACGCATTTTTTTATTTTAAATTTAAACAAAAAATATTTTTATCAACATTTTGTTATACAAATAATGCTATTCATATTTACAAAGTAAACAAAACTAAGAAACTTATGGCAAACCATTTTGACCGAATACAAGTTTTATCAAATCTGCGTAATTTGCAATCAGAAGTAATTAAAAACATTGAAGATATGGGATATTTAAGAGACATAGATTTATCTAAAGACCCGCTTTTTAAAGATGTCATTGAGAAAAGTAAAGAGCAGGGGTTAAAAAACTAAAGCCGTCGAAATCATTCATTTCGACGGCTTTTCTGGTTCTATAACCCTAATATACTTTGATTCAATGCCTCATCAGGCTCTCCACCTGCAAAATCATCAAAGGCTTTTTCAGTGACATTAATGATGTGATTTTTGATGAACGACGCACCTTCTGTTGCACCTTGTTCGGGCGATTTGATGCAACATTCCCATTCCAAAACCGCCCAACCATCATAATTGTATTGTGATAGTTTTGAAAAAATAGATTTAAAATTCACTTGCCCATCGCCCAAAGAACGGAAACGCCCTGCTCGGTTCGTCCAATCTTGATAGCCGCCATAAACGCCAACTCGACCTGTGGGATTAAATTCAGCATCTTTGACGTGGAACATTTTGATGCGTTCGTGATATAAATCAATGTATTCCAAATAGTTAAGTTGTTGCAAAACAAAATGCGACGGGTCGTAAAGTATGTTTGCACGCTTATGATTGTTCACTTTATCGAGGAACATTTCAAACGTAATACCATCGTGCAAATCTTCGCCTGGATGAATTTCGTAGCATAAGTCAATACCACATTGGTCATAAGCGTCCAAAATCGGCTGCCACCGTTTCCCTAATTCTGTAAAACAAGTATCCACCAAACCTTGTGGGCGTTGGGGCCACGGATAAACAGTGTGCCACATCAGCGCACCGCTGAAGGTGGCGTGGGCAGAAAGACCTAAATTTTCGCTGGCTTTTGCTGCCCAAAGAAGTTGTTGAACCGCCCATTTTTGACGTTCCGCAGGTTTGCCTTTGACTTCATCGGGGGCAAAATTATCGAACATAGAGTCGTAGGCGGGGTTTACGGCAACGAGTTGCCCTTGCAAATGCGTCGAGAGTTCAGTAATTTGTAAACCAAAACTTTGAATTTTGCCTTTCAATTCATCGCAATATGCCTTTGATTCTGCGGCTTGTTGCAAATTAATCAAACGGCTGTCCCATGTTGGGATTTGAACACCGATATAGCCTAAGCTGGCTGCCCATTGGCAAATGCCTTCGAGCGTATTAAATGGTGCGGTGTCGCCCATAAATTGAGCGAGGAAAATAGCTGGTCCTTTTATGGTTTTCATAAAAAAGAGATTGATTGTTTAGTTGTGAAATTTTAGTCCCCTCAGTATAACTGGGGGAATTTTGGGTGAAAATAAATAAAAAAAGCGTTCCAACATCCCAAAACCCTCAAAATACTGAGGGGTCTTTTTTGGAATATTGGAACGCTGTGTAAAGATGCTTAAACCTTGATTTTCAATCCATATCACCCATCGGGTAATAAATCTTTTCGTACAACTCGACGAGTTCGCAAACAAGTTCGCGTTCGTCAATATCGTTACAAAACATGAAATCTTGGTGCATCAAATTATGTACTTGTTGCAGGGCAATATCGTATTGCTCCTGAATGCGCATCGAGTCCAACATAATTGTAAATTTAAGCGATAGTTAGAAATTTAAGTTTAATGACTCGCTAAAATTACACCATTTCTAGGAAAAATGACGAATTAAAATGTAAAATTCACTTAAAATTCATCATTTTGTTTGTGTTAAGCCTTGTTTTGCCGTTTTTTGTTCTCAATCAACGGCTATCCATTTCTGGTTTTTGTTAGATTCAACGACTTTATAAATAAACTTCATGCCACGTACACCGTCCGATACTGAGGGGTAGTCATATAGCGGGTCTTGCGCTTGACCGCTTAAATGTGCTTGAATGTGCATGGCAAAATTGCGATACAAATTTGCAAAAGCCTCTAAGTATCCTTCTGGATGTCCACCTGGAATGCGCGTATGGGCATTGGCAACTTCAGGTGGTGGCATTTGTGGATAAAGAAAACCCTGACCTGTCCGCAGTATTTCTTTAGGTCTATCTAACCATTTGATTATTAAAGAGTTAGGATTTTCTTGATGCCATTCTAATGCGCCTTTTTCGCCCCAAATACGGATATTTAAACCATTCTCCTCGCCTACTGATATTTGAGAACAATGCAAAATACCTTTCGCACCATTGTCAAATCGCAATAGAATATTGGCATCATCGTCCAGCTGTCGACCTTCTACAAAGATTGTCATATCTGCAAAAAGTTCTGTTATCTGCAAACCTGTGATATACTCTGCAAGATTTTCGGCGTGTGTTCCTATGTCGCCTAAAGCTCCTGCAATGCCAGATTTTGACGGGTCTGTGCGCCACGATGCTTGTTTTGACTCTTCATCTTCTCGTTTTGTGGCTAACCAACCTTGTGGATACTCAACAACCACCTTTCTGATTTTCCCAATATCCCCATTTTTAACCATCACTTTGGCTTGTTTAACCATCGGATAACCTGTATAATTATGCGTCAAAGCAAAAAGCATCCCTGTTTTTTCAACAATTTTCTCCAATTCTAAAGCTTCTTCAAGATTGAAACTGAGGGGTTTGTCGCATATCACATGGAAACCATTTTCCAAAGCCATTTTTGTCGGCGCAAAGTGAACGTGGTTGGGCGTAACAACACTCACAAAATCCATACGCTTATCTGCGGGCAGCTCTTTTTCCGATTTTATCATCGTTTCAAAATCGGTATACACTCTTTTGGGATCTAAATACAAAGCCTCACCTGACCTTCGAGACCGTTCAGCATCGCTTGAAAATGCACCACAAACGAGTTCTATTTGACCATCTAATGCCGCTGCCATGCGGTGAACGCCGCCTATAAAAGCACCTTCGCCGCCGCCAACCATGCCCATTCTTATTTTTCTCATTGATAATTACTGATTTATTTAGTTATTTAAAGTATTAATTTTCAACAGTTTAATTCTGAAAAATTGGAAGTACGAAAAGTTTCTTGGATTTTCTTCCTAAATATATTAGTATTGTATATTGTTATTTTTAATCATTTTAATAAAAATATATATTTCTATATGGAACAAAATACTCTAATACTATCCTTAGCTTTATCACAAAATACACCTGTTATGAGAGAACTTGAAGAATATGTCCAAAGTCAATTAGAAAATGAACTAAAAATAGTTCATCGTTCTTTTGCTCAATCTCTAACAAAAATATCGGCAGAAGAAAAAGCTATCATTTTTAAATATACCGATGATGGTTATGACAGCTTAAACGAAAAACTGCGTGATAGTAAAGGCACAAAGATTTCAGAATATGGTGAACATTTAGAATCTGTTCTTTCAAAGTTAGATTGTTACGAAGGCGTAGTCTATCGCGGCACTAAATCCATATCTCATAAGTTAGCGAAATATTGGCGTGCTTATGTAACTAAAGAGGTTATAACAGAATATGCTTTTGTATCAGCATCCCGAAAAAAAGGTGTTGCAAGACAATTTGGCACTATCCTTTTTGAAATTTTAAGCAAAAACGGAAAACTTATCGAAAATATCTCTAAATTTGGATTAGTTTCTGGACAAAATGAATACGAAATCCTTTTTCACAGAAATTCAAAATTCTTAATTACAGGTTTTGAGAAACAAGATATTTATACATTAATCACAATGGAGGAAATTTAAAATGGATACAGCAATTGAAAATATTACAATCAAGCAAAGTGACATCAGCGATGTCTTATCTTTGTTTCTACATAATCTTTCCGTTGATAAAACTGAAAGTCAAGTCCTTATGCTTCAAAAAATGAATGCTATTTCCGCTTTATCAAAGTTTATTATCCAAAATATCAAAATCGAAACGCTGCCTAATCAAGAAGCCAAACATAAATACATCCGTTTTTTATCAAAACTCAATGAAATGTACGAAGCTCTTGAAATATTAACGGGTCAAACAACCGTTGAACAGATTGAAGCAGCGGGTAAATCTTTCGCTAATAAAACACGTTTCGCTATTGGTATCAATGACTAAAAACCCCTCTTATACTGAGGGGTCTTTAATCCTCAAAAAATTATATTTTCACCCATCCTTGCTGCCTATTACTGTCCAAAATACGTTCGCAAATTAACAACTCTCGATAGCCGTCTGCAAAAGTCGGATACGTTGGATTGTCTGGTTGTTTTCCTGCGGCAATTGCTGCATACACTTCTTTGAACATTTGCTTTGACGTATCTGGAAAGCCTTCATTGTGTCCGCCCGGGAACGACATCAAGGCACTGGCTTCAGGATATGCCAATGATGGATCGCGCATTAAGGACTGATTGTAGCCGTCGCGGTTGCCAATCCATAGTTCGTTGGGTGATTCAGAATTAAAAGCTAAAGTCTTTTTCGACCCTGAAATCTCCAATTTTAATTGATTTTTACGTCCTGCAGACACTTGCGAAACGGTCACAGAACCGCGATTGCCATTATCGAAACGCAATAAAACATTGGCGTGGTCTTCTGTCGTAATGGGCACATCAGCATAGTCTTCTGGTTGCAACATTTTGCCTGAATACGTTTCAACTGCCTTCAAAGGCTTTTTACGAGTCTTATGA
>JAYTUQ010000319.1:0-1335 GCA_043744455.1 Saprospiraceae bacterium
CGCCTGTTTTGACGTGGCGTTTTGGTGCGAATCTTTTAGTTGCCATTTTATTTCAAAAAATTTGAATGTCAATGATGGAAAAGGCTTTTATACTGAGGGGGCAAAATATACACTTTCAGCCCTTGCCTTTCTGAAATTTAAAGCACCTCAGGTGCCAACGAAACGATACGCATATAATCGCGTTCGCGCAATTCACGCGCAACAGGTCCGAAAATACGTGTGCCGCGAGGTTCATCAGCTGCGTTCAAAAGGACGCAAGCGTTGTCGTCGAAACGAATATATGAACCGTCTTTACGACGAATCTCTTTGCGTGTACGAACGATAACGGCTTTCGATACCGAACCTTTTTTAACACCACCTGGAGAAGTGTCTTTAACCGTCACAACAATTTTATCGCCAATAGAAGCATAACGGCGTTTTGAACCGCCTAAAACGCGAATACAAAGTACTTCTTTAGCGCCGCTATTGTCTGCTACTCTTAGTCTTGATTCTGCCTGTATCATTTTCTTTTACAGTTGAATATTATTAATTAATGCTACGATTAGCGGAATCATGGAGAATTTTCAGAAATTCATAACTCATAATTCATAATTCATAACTAAAAAATTATTTCGCTTTTTCGATGACTTCAACGAGTCTCCACCGCTTCGTTTTACTGAGGGGGCGGGTTTCCATGATTAAGACAGTATCCCCAACACCTGCGGTGTTTACTTCGTCATGTGCATGGAACTTCGACGTTTTTTTCATGTACTTGCCATACATTGGGTGCATAATTTTACGCACAACTTTCACCGTAATTGTCTTTTCGGGTGCACTACTTGACACCACACCGATACGGGTTTTTCTAAGATTTCTATCAGCACTCATTATCTGAATCAGATTTTAAGATTGAAGATTTTAAGATTTATAGACATTTTTCAAAACGACCGTAGTCTTAAAGTCTAAAATCCGAAAACCTAATATTACGCTTTTTTCAAACGGGCGCGACGTGCGCGGATGCGTGAACGCATTTCCAAGTCTTCAACCGTATATTCAGCCATTTCGCGTTTGCGCAATTCTGTAAGAGCGCGGGCGATGTTTTGGCGTGTTTTTTTGAACACGCTGTTGTCGTTGATGCCACGAATTGCTTTTTCAAAATTCATTTTCTGAATTTCACTTTTCGAAGCCGAAACAGTTGCTTCGAGTTCTTCTTCGGGCATATCGTGCCAGGTGTTTTTTTCGCTTGCCATTTTAAAAAAACTATTTAAAACGTTGATTGTCAAATTATTAATTAACCAACATAGTCGGTACGTGTAACGGTTCTCGTTAAGCACGGTAGTTTTTGAGCACCAAGGC
>JAYTUQ010000320.1:0-5109 GCA_043744455.1 Saprospiraceae bacterium
GGGTATTTTTCTCCTTAAACGTCTTGAGTCCTTTTAGAAGGTGGCTCGTAGATCGGGCAAATCTTGAGAACGAAAATTATCCGGCCAATCGACACGGAAAATATTGGTTTAAATAAATCATCATTTCATTTAAGAAATATTTTCTATTTCGCCGCGCAAGCGATTCAGTCTTTTCACGATAAGTGTTTTGGCTCTTTCATTTGAATTGGAATCAGATTGAATCCATTTTATAATATTCTCGAAAGCGATCATCGGGTCAAATTCATCGGTTGAAGAAGTTGACTCCCGAAATTTGAATTCGATTTTGAATTCAGAATCTTCGATTGCTTTAAAGTAACTACGATAAATTGTGTCATTGGAAATCAATGAGTATCGTGAGGTCATTCTAATGTCTTTGTGTCCCATCAAAACCATGATCACGAGCGGATTCAGTCCGGCGTTTATCAGTGCCGTTGCAAATGTATGGCGAAGTCTGTGGGGATGAATTGAACCTTGTCCTTTGAGATCTTTAGTAATAATTTTAAACAGACGATAAACATTATGAAGGGCTGATCCACCTTTAGGACCAAGAAGTAATGTCCCTTCTTCTGGATTTTTAGAATATTTCTTTAGATGTGGCATTGAGTCTTTTTGAATAGTCTTTATAAGCTCGATAGTTTTTTTACTAATTGGAACTAATCTTTCGCTATGCATTTTTCCAACGGGAATTTTAATGTAAGTTTTGCCTGAATCATCACGCCATACCGGATCAAAGCTCAAATTTGCAAGCTCTCCGAGGCGCATTCCGGTAAGGCGCAGAAGCAAAGCGCCTTTATGATAAATATTGCCCGATGCCGTAAGTCGTCGTTGAATTTCGACATCAATATCCGGGGCGATTGGTTTTGGTAAAATTAAATCAATTTCGGGAAAATCGCTGCTTCTAATAAGTTTATCAACGTCAACCGAAATAATTCCTCGATCAACAAGCCAATGAAGATATCCACGAGTGTTAACAAGACGCTGAAGTCTTGTGGATGCAGAATATTTTTTATTTTCAAACATGTAACGCATCCAACTTAGACAGTGGTCTCGATTGAGATTTTTAATATCGATGTCTTCGCGATGAAGAAATCTGTGGAAAGTCATAAAATTTGTTTTGTAACTTTTAACAGTATCTTCTCGCAGAGTGGTTTGTATTTCGCTCAAGTACTCTTTAGCGTACTTTGGAAGTTCGTAATTGCGAAACTGCTCGACGGTTTCAAATAGGTCACGGCAATCAATTTTGATTATGTCCCGATCACGAAGCCAGTCCAAATAGATTCTTATGTGGAGGCGTCGTATATGGAGTTGTTTGGGTGTATACCCGCGAGTGGATAAGAAGGCTAAAAATGAAACCGCATCACCATGACTAAGGTTTAAAATATCAATTTTTTGATCAGTAAGCCAGTTGTGGAAAAGGTGTAGAAGTTGTCTGAATCTGGTGTGGGCGTACTTAGTTGCGACTTTTCTTTGTTTAAGAAATAGAACTGTATACTCGGGAAAATTAACAGGCTTAAGGGAAATACGAAAAAAATCTGTTACATTCGCCTTAAGATGGCCACTACGAATCATCCAAACAATATAGGATCTGGCATTGTAATACTCCACATCACACGTTGTCGGTTTAAGATCTTGGCCGCCGCACCAGCTGCGGTATTCACAAAGGATCTGCGGTGAAAGCGAATCTGTTGAAATCTTTTCTTCTTTCATCCAACGGTGGAGTCGTATAAGAGTGGTCTTATTCCTCACGCAAGTTGGAATTGCGAACTGATCGACCATAGAAGATAGGTACCTCTTGGCCAGAAGAGGCAAAGTGTTATGAGAGGCCAGAGTATTTTTTTTCGATTTCACGATTGGCCTCATAAAATGCATCTGCCACATCGGATAATGCAATGTGGATATAACGCTGAGTTACTGGAGAGCCTTTTGAGTGGCCCAAAAGCTCTTGCAAAACAAAGATATTCATTTTTGATTTGGCCATATTGGTACCAAACGTATGTCGAAACCGATGGGGATTTGCATTGTTAACACCAGAAATGTTTCGGCGGTATCGAAAATAGCTTCTTAGTCCTGCAGCTGTGAGCGGCTCTCCACGCCTCGCTCCTTTTATTATAGTAAATAATTTGTTTGTGCGTGTATTTCGGGGACGCTCGATTTGAATAAAAGATCGAATCAATTTGATTAGCTGATCCGTCAAAGGAATCATGCGCTCGCGAGAACCTTTACCCATCACAGTTAGTTTTCGTTCTGAAAAATTTATCTTTTCTATCTCAAGGGTTCTGATTTCGCATGATCGCAGTCCACAAAAAAGCATGAGACCAATTATGGCTAGATCACGATAGTTGTGAATATCTTTAATAAATTTATTGGTCTCTTCGGCTTTAAGCGGAATGGTCAGCAATGAATCCTCTTTTACTTTAAGGTACAATCGACTTTTACGTTTGCGCAAAACAAGTCCCATAAAATCTGAGCCAGCGCCGCGGTAATGTCCTGAAGGTGAATTTATACCAGGTCCTTGTTCAATTTCTTTGTCAAAAAGAAACCGGTAATAAATTCGAATTGTAACCAATCGACGATTTATCGTTTTAGCGCCAAGACCGTGATTTTTATCAAAGAGAATTAGATCGTATAAGTCTTTACCCTTTACCGTCTTCAACTGAAGATTTTGTTTTCTAAGCCATCGATAAATGACGATGAGATCATAGCCATAGGACCGAACAGAATATGGCGAAAGACCTCGCACAGAAAGAATATTTAAGAAACGATTGATATCAATCGTTTCAACTTCTTCGCTTGTGATTTCAAATTGTCCGGTTTTGCCGTTAAATTTAACTTTCATAAATGGATTTGATTTCAACCAGGTCATCAATAGAAATGTCCCGTAAGGTCATGATTGCGAGAAGTACCCTGGTCAACTTCTCCCAATCTAAAGTTTCAGCAATACTGGACAAGCTGGCATAATTCCCATGAGTCCATAAATCAAGCGCCACCTTGATCATGATTTGCTCGCCGCTACTTAAGCAACGGGCTTCCATAAGCATTTCTGCTGGTTCGAGTCGAAGTCTTCCGTTTTTATGACTATAAAAGAAATTGAGCCAATGTTCGTCGAAAGAAAATATCAGTCCGATTGCTGTAATCAATTTTGTATTTTCTAAACAAGAAGTTTTCAACGTCATGAAGTACCTCCAACAAATTTAAACCGGCTTGATCCGCAACATTGGCAAAAATCAATAGATTCATGAAAAGAGTTTGTTTGCGAAGTAGCATGTACAAAATAATTTGAGGATATGGAACTCTGTTCCGTCACGCTTTTATTCGATTCTTTAATTCGATTTCGGTAGGCCTGTTGCCGATCGCGATGATCGGCCTTTGCTTCCTCGGATTGCTCATACTTAATTTTAGAGATTTTCTGATTTTGTTTTCGCCCCGTATGACGGCAGCTATCACCGCAATATCGATGACCCCGATAACATGACTTACAAATCCAGAAATCTTTACAGCAAGTCTTGCATTTAAGGTCGATTCCATTAGTATTGTTTCTATTCATGTAAAGATGTCTTTACATATGCAAATATTTAAAGTACACAATCAATATGATTGAAAATCGAGTCCGTGAATTTAGGGAAAAACTGGAAATGACTCAGACTGAATTAGCTGAAGCTATCAGTGTGTCACGCCAAACAATTCATTCGATTGAAAACAAGAAGGTTATTCCAACAATTGAAATTGCTATTAAAATCGGAAAAGTACTGAAGATTAAGCTCGAAAAATTGTTTTTTCAATCGAAGAAGGAGACGCATTAGCCGGATAAGTACTTAGACAATAACCTGTTCGACTTCTTCTGCTTCAACAATAGCCATTAGTCTATTAAGTGCAGGTCGATTTTCTTTAGCACCTGAAATACCTTCGTCAGCGAAAATCTCAAAGTCGATAATTTGGTTTCTAGCGCACCAGTCTTTTAGTGCGCGTATCTGTGACTCTAAACCAGTTTGCTGAGTGTCAGTGCTGACACGGCAGTAAATGGCATTAATTCTTTTTTTTAGTAACAAAGTAAAACTCCTTTTAAAGTTTTTAAATTAAAAAGAGGGACTCAATTGTTTTTAATGTTTCGGTCCAACAAGTTGATTGTTCAACCATTTGAAACTTACGCCACCACGCTGGTGAGCGATGGCAGCTTCGCGACCTATGCAGCCAGTAGCTTCTATTAAAGTACCAGCAGCGCCAAGCATAATGGCAACGTAAAGCAGGCTTCTCATAAAGTTAATAACGCCCATCATAATGTTCTCCTTATTTAAACTGATAGGAAAAAAGAATAGGGGGAAGTGTCCCAGGATTTTGTCGCTAATAAAGTGCCGCCACTTTTTGTGACGACACTGGGGCGACAGTGCCCTCGGAAATGTTAGTAAATCACGGTACATTATGGATTTAGCAAAATGGTATAAGCATTCGACATTACTATAAAAATTGTTTAATTTTACCTACTTAGCATTTGTATCAGATAGGACTTAAAATCCTGGGCTTCGGTTAAACGGGCGTGCCAGTTCGATTCTGGCCCGGGGCACCATTTCTTTCGTGAATTCAGATAGTTATAAGATCAAGTGAGCGCTAAGTTTAATAAAAACGTGGCTCTTTTTTTTTGCGTTTGCCCCAACTGGGGAGACAGACAAAAAATAATTCGTTAAAACTCCTGGGACACTCAAAATAAGTCCTGGGACAACACTTACGCTTTTCGTATTTGCATAACATTCTGTTTCGATACGGAAAATGATACGACACCTGATTTTTTCTCCAAATAACCCGGAGTCAGATGCGCGTACTTCATTGTCATAGTCGGGCTTGAATGCCCAAGTAAACTTTGAAGATCAGCCAAGCTGCCTCCGTTCATAATATAATGACTGGCATACGTATGCCTTAGATCATGTATCCGGATAGATTTAGCCTGAGCTCGTATACAGATTTGCTCATGAACTCGTCGAACTTGACGCTCATAAAGGCGCTTTCCATTGGAATCACAAAGAATCGGGTCTTTTGATTTGCAGTATTTCGCTTTGTTTCGATACTCCATCAGTGCTTCAAACAACGAATCATTGA
>JAYTUQ010000321.1:0-1320 GCA_043744455.1 Saprospiraceae bacterium
TTTTTTGGCAACTTTTTTACAAGCTTTCATCATCTTTCGCAAGGTTTTCTTATCGTCTATTGCCATAATGAGTTGTACCAAATCAACTTTTAATTCTGCGATATTCATTTCCTAAATTTTTAAAAATCAAAAAATACGATTTTATGCGTCAAAATTAAGCATTTTTATTGAAAATACTGTCACGCAAAGCGTGATGGCGCAAAATGCGCTCAAGGGGATACTGATTTTTCAAAACAGCGATTAATTCATTTAAGTTGCCGATTTTAGGCATATTTAGCCATTGGGCCGCTTGTTTTATGAGTTTGTTAGGCGTTTTTCCAGCTGTGCGCCATTCAGCTAATGCGTTAGACTCTTTTGATTTTGATAGTTTTTCACCTGCTTCATTTGTTGTAAGTGCATGATGTAGAAACAGCGTGTCCATAAAAGTTGTTCGACCTAACTGTGCGGCAAGAAAAATCTGCGCTGCCGTTGAAGACAACAAATCCGACCCACGAACGATGACGTTAATGTCAAAATGACCATCATCCACCAATGAAGCGACTTGATAAGCAGGTAAACCATTTTTTTGACGAATAATAAAATCTCCTACTAAATCATGAATGTTGAAGGGTGAATGAAAAATATTTAGTGTTTCTGTATTAAGATTTTTTACTGAAACGCTTGTGGATTTAGGTACATGAATACGCCACGCCGTTTCTTTTGCCTCAAAATCTAAATGCTTAAAACGGCACGTTTGCGGATACAAACCATTCAAAGAAGTGGTATTTATTTGTTTTCTGGAACAATTACAAGCATAAACCAACCCCTCAAGCGCATTTTGCGCCATCACGCTTTGCGTGACAGTATTTTTTAGTTCTTCAAGTGCATTTTGATACAAATGCAACCGATGATGTTGCGACCAATTCAGTTGAAAATCCGCAACCGAAGAAGGTCCTTCATCCCATTCGATACCCAACCAATCAAGTGTTCTGAAAATATCATCGAGATATGATATACGCATACGTTCTGCATCAAGGTCATCAATGCGCAACAAAATATGACCTTCAAAGGCTCGTGCAAGGGCATAAGTCAGGATAAAAGATGCTCCATTGCCTTCGTGCAATAAACCACTGGGCGTTGGAGCGATGCGAGTTTTGAATGGCGTTTTCATAGGACGAAGTTAGGTTGTTGTGGTCTAAAAATGCAATTTATACTGAGGGGGTAAAAAAAAGCCTTATTTCTCAGACGTTGACACTGTTTTTAGATTTATATTTCGACCAATTTTAACAACTTGAATTTTTATAAAAATGAAAAACATTCTCATACTCATCTTTTTGCTTA
>JAYTUQ010000322.1:0-1311 GCA_043744455.1 Saprospiraceae bacterium
CAAAAAACAAAGATTTACTTTCATTCAAAAGTTGCGTTAGAAACTGGAATCCGCCTATATGGACACACCCTGCGACTTTAAAGAGAAACTTAAAAGCGACGGTTTCGCAATTATTGACACAGTTTTCACGACAGAAGAAATCAACTCTATACTTCAAACAATCTCACAGGTTGACACGACCAAACCGACATTTAGAAAGACCAATGATTTGTTTGCAATCAGGCAATTTTTGAAAGAAGTACCTGCGACTTTCAATTTGATTTTTAATGAAAGGCTCAACTCAATCATTTCACAGGTTTTTGGTGATAACTACTTTGTGACAAAGTCCATATATTTTGACAAACCAGAACAATCAAATTGGTTCGTTGCTTATCATCAGGACTTAACAATATCGGTTGACAAAAAACTTGCCGTTGAAGGTTTTGGTCCATGGACTGTTAAGCAAAATCAATTTGCAGTACAGCCGCCACTTGACATTTTAGAAAGCAACTTCACTATTCGTATTCATCTTGACGACACTGACGAATATAACGGAGCATTAAAAGTAATTTTGAAATCACACTTAAAAGGAGTTTACAGACCTGAAACAATTGATTGGTCAACCGAGACTGAAATAATCTGTAATGTTAGGAAAGGTGGAATAATGATTATGAAACCTCTGCTTCTTCATGCTTCAAACAGGACAACAAATAACAACAAAAGACGAGTGATACATATTGAGTTCAGTAATCGTTCACTGGTGGACACATTACAATGGTCGGAGAAAGAAAGCCTGCATGTAACAAAAGTATTGCTGCAAGTGGGGCGGGACGTTGGAGCAATCGGCTGCAGTTCGCTATCAGCAGCAGTTCCGGCTTGAAGAATAAAGCCAGGCAAAAGTTCTTATCTTCATCAACAAAACAAAACCAAGCTACAGTTCCGGGCGGGACGTTATAAAAACCCCCACCTGCAGCAATACTCAATCGTTAACTGCAATTCCAGCATTTTTTTTTCAACATAATTTTTAGTTCTTTAATCAGCAGCAGTCCGGGCTGGACGTTTTCTGTTCAGCTAAGAATATTTTTTTGGCATTGTATTGCATTCATCTTTTGCCCGGGCTGGACGTTCAGGCTGCAGTTAACATGGGGTTTTGCGTCAGTGGGGCTGGACGCAAAGCGTCCGTCAGCTACAGGAATTTTATGCAGCTTTTGTCCGGGCTGGACGTTATTAATTTAGCTTAAGATCTTTATTTGTACTTTAGTTTTTTAATTGGGCTCCCGTCGCCGGGGGCGACGTACAACGCCGCCCCACCGACCGCAAAGCCCTGAACGT
>JAYTUQ010000323.1:0-19637 GCA_043744455.1 Saprospiraceae bacterium
GAACCCGCGACCCCATGCGTGACAGGCATGTATTCTAACCAACTGAACTACCAGACCAGATTAAACGACATCATACCTGCCCGATTAAAATCGGACAATATATTAACTTGGAAAACCGCTTATTTCAAATTTTTTGTGCCTTCCTGCTGAAAGCGATGCAAAGGTAATAGCGGATTTTAAATCCACAAATTTTTTTGCAAAAAAATCAAATAAAAAATTGCAGCGACCAAAATTTGATAATCATTAATGGATATTAAAAAAAATACTGAGGGGGTTTTGTAACTTTGCGGTTTCATGATACTATTAACAATTATCCCTAATAATCATTAATTCAACATGATTAGGGCTCAATGATAAATATCAGATTGATAATTATAGAATTGTTTTTAATTAAAATAAAAAAAAGATAGCCTATGGTTTTTCTTGACTTCGAGAAACCGCTCGAAACACTCTACGAACAGCTTGAAAAAGTGCGCCAAATTGGGGAGCAAGGGGGCATTGATGTGCAGCCGATGATTGTAGAGTTAGAGCAAAAGATAAAAGATACAATTAAGGAAATTTATGCTAATCTGACGGGTTGGGATAGGGTTCAATTGTCCAGGCATCCTGAACGCCCTTATACCTTGTTTTATGTGCAGCAAATGTGTAGCAAATTCATCGAATTGCATGGTGATCGGCATTTCGCTGATGATAAAGCGATTGTGGGCGGTATAGGTGAATTAGATGGTCAAACAGTTGTTATCATTGGGCATCAGAAAGGTATAAATACTAAAATGCGGCAATATCGCAATTTTGGTATGGCAAAACCAGAGGGTTATCGGAAGGCATTGCGTTTAATGAAATTGGCTGAACGTTTTGGTTTTCCCGTCATTAGTTTGATTGATACGCCCGGTGCCGACCCTGGTTTGGAAGCCGAAGAACGGGGTCAAGGTGAAGCGATTGCACGTAATTTGCTTGAAATGGCGCAGTTAAGAGTGCCAATTGTCTGTATCGTAATTGGTGAAGGTGCATCGGGTGGTGCAATTGGTATTGGTTTGGGCGACCGTGTTTATATGATGGAAAATACGTGGTATTCGGTCATTTCACCTGAAAGTTGTTCGTCAATCCTTTGGCATTCATGGGATTATAAAGAACGCGCGGCGGAAGTGCTAAAATTGACGGCTGATAATATGTATGAGATGCGCTTGATTGATGGTATTATCCCAGAGCCACTCGGAGGCGCACATACAGCACCTGAGGAAATGACGATGACTTTGAAAAAGTGGATAAAAAAAGCATTGAATGAGGTAAAATCTTTGAATATTGATGAACTCATTGAACAACGTATAGAAAAATACAGCCGAATGGGAGAATATGAAATAGCGACACTTGAAACTGTGGTAACGACTAAGAAAGCAGAAGGAAAGTAAGCCTTCATGTGTCAACAATAATCAAGTGTGGTTGCGATTCTTTCGTCCAAAAAATTGGGGTAGCGAAAAAGCTGGTTTACTTTTGTCAAAATTTTTAAAATAACTAAAAACAATGCGTTATCAGCAGTTTAAAGGAACAGGTGTCGCACTTATTACACCCTTTTTGGCAGACATGACTATTGATTGGGAGAGTCTGGAGCGATGTATTGAGCACGTCATCTCGGGTGAGGTTGAATATATTGTATCATTGGGCACGACGGGCGAGGCGATTACGCTCACAAGCCGTGAGTGTCAACAAGTTTTTGATTTTACGTTAGATAAATCGAAAGGACGTGTCCCTGTTGTGGCGGGTTGGTTTGGCGCAAATTCGACTTCACACCTCCTGGAACGCTTGAAAAATGTTGATTTACGTCGTGCCGAAGCTATTTTAGCGAGTTCACCGGCGTATAATAAGCCTTCGCAAGAGGGTATTTATTTGCACTATATGGAGGTGCAGAAGGCATCGCCTGTACCTGTTATTTTGTACAATGTACCAAGTCGCACCTCATCAAATGTCGCGCCTGAAACCATTGTTCGCCTCTCTGGTGCGAGCGATAAATTTGTAGGTGTCAAAGAGGCTTCAGGCAATCTCGTTCAAGCGCAATACATCATTAAGCATCGAGTATCAGAAGATTTTCTCGTTTTGTCAGGTGATGACCAAATTACATTGGGCATAATCGCTTGTGGCGGTGATGGCGTCATTTCAGTAATTGCCAATTCACATCCAGCGGAGTTTTCGGGCATGGTGCGTGCCGCTTTAAAAAATGATTTTGCACAAGCGCGTATCTTCAATAATTTGTTGCACGACATTCATCCGTTACTCTATTGCGAAGGCAATCCTGTCGGTATCAAGGCGGCGATGAACATCATCGGGTTGTCAAAGAATTTTTTGAGATTGCCTCTGACCCCGATGGGTAAAGGTAATTATGACAAATTGGCTTTGGAAATTCAAAAAGCAAAATAATAATTATCATTTGTCAATAGTCATTTGTCATTGTTTACGTTTGGAAATTAATGACAAATGACTATTTTACCTCTCGTCTTCTTTAATCAAATTCTTTTGTATTCGTATCCGTACGCACTCTATCTGTTTCCGAAAACCGTCAAAAAAATACTGCCGTCCACGTTCATTTTGCATATCAAACGATTGAGCAAAGCCACGTCTTGATGTATGCCTTCCAAAAAATCTTCAATGCTTTTAACTCACTTAACATGAGGGGGCTTTTTTTTATTTTTCTCATTTTTTTAACGCAACCCTAAAATAGTTTTTAGCGTGATAGGTAACTGTAAAAGCTCAAATCTGCCTCGTTTCTAATGTCGAAAGCACTTGGAATGGCACCATCCTTCAAAAAATGAAAATTTTTCAAGTATCTTTGTATGTTTTTTAAAAATTTGTATGAAAATATAGAAATATTAAAAAAGGCATAAAACATTAAGACTTGTTTTTTATCTTGTCCATTCTAAGGGTTACGAAACACTCTTTTTAAGACAAAATTCAACATTAAATCAAAACAAAAAAGTGTGAAATATCTAAATTCCGTTCTTGAAACCGTCGGCAATACGCCCCTTATTCGTCTCAATCGCGTCACCGCAAACATTCCTGCGCTGGTTTTAGCCAAAGTTGAAACTTTCAATCCAGGTTTGAGCATCAAAGACCGCATCGCTGTTCGCATCGTGAAAGGTGCTGAAAAAAGTGGCTTATTGCGCAAAGGTAGTACAATCATTGAGTGCACAAGCGGCAATACGGGCATCGGCTTAGCAATGGTTGCGGCTGTCAAAGGGTATAAAATTATATGTACGGTCAACGATAAGCAATCGAAAGAAAAAATTCAAATGTTGCGTTCTTGGGGTGCGGAGGTGATTATTTGCCCTTCAGATGTGAGACCTGAAGACCCACAGTCCAATTATTCTGTTGCTGAACGATTATCTCAAAAAATACCTAATTCATATTGGGTCAATCAATATGACAATCCGCTCAATCCTCAAACGCATTACGAAACAACGGGACCTGAAATTTGGGAAGCGACCGATGGCAAGGTAACACACCTCATTGCACCCGCAGGGACAGGCGGTTCATTGTGTGGCACATCGCGGTTTTTGAAGGAAATGAACCCAAATATTAAGGTTTGGGGTATTGATGCCTATGGTTCTATCCTTAAAAAATATCACGAAACGGGCATTTTTGACGAAAATGAAATGTACGACTACTCTATGGAAGGTGTTGGTCGCGAGTTTATTCCGAACTCGATGGACATGTCATTGATTGACCGTTTTGAAAAAGTGACGGACAAAGATGCTGCTCTCATGGGTCATCGTTTGGTTCTCGAAGAAGGCTTATGGGTCGGTCATTCTTCTGGTTCTGCTGTTGCAGGTTTGTTGCAATTAAAGCATTTATTGAAGCCAACCGACGTTGTTGTTGTCCTTTTCCACGACCATGGCAGCCGTTACATCGGTAAAATTTATAATGATGAATGGATGCGCTCAAAAGGCTTTATCAGTGGCGAAACAGATGAAGACCGCATAGAAAGAGCAATTTTGAATGAAATATGAATAAATAGATGATGGAAAACTAAAAATGGATAGTGTAAAATGGGAAAAAATATCCATTGTCCACTTCCAGTTATACATTATCCATTTATACTGAGGGGGTAAAATTTTGGCAAATAATTCAGATATTTGCACCCAGTTTTACGTCAATAATAAAACCCGCGTGGTATCAATCCGATGACCATGCGGGTTTTATTAAATAAAAAGCCAATTAAGTAACGTTAATATCAAACTGAATATAAAAACAGAAAATGGATTTATTTGAAAAAGTATTGGGCAAAGTCAGCCCATTGGGCAAATATGCTGATATGGCACACGGTTATTTTATGTTTCCAAAATTAGAAGGAAACTTAGGTAATCGCATGATATTCAAAGGAAAAGAAAAGATTATTTGGTCGCTCAATAACTATTTAGGGCTTGGCAATCATCCCGAAGTCCGTAAAGCCGATGCCGAAGCTGCCGCTGAATGGGGTTTAGCCTATCCAATGGGTGCGCGTATGATGTCAGGTGAGTCGGTTTATCACGAACAACTCGAAAACGAATTGGCTGAATACGTTCAAAAAGAAGCTGGTTTGTTGCTTAACTATGGTTATCAAGGCATTTTGTCGGTCATAGATGCCATGGTTGACCGTCGCGATGTCATTGTTTATGACAAAGATTGCCACGCGTGCATCATGGACGGCATCCGTATGCACTTGGGTGAGCGTTTTGCATTTGAACACAACGACCCCATTAGTGTGGAACGTCAGCTCGCCAAAGCAGCCGTTGCAGCAGAACGTTCGGGCGGCGGCATCCTACTCATTACTGAGGGGGTGTTTGGTATGCGTGGCGATCAAGGTTGCTTGCGTGAAATCGTGGCATTGAAACAAAAATACAATTTCCGTATTCTTTTAGATGATGCACACGGCTTCGGTACGCTCGGCGCAACAGGCGCAGGAGCAGGCGAGGAGCAAGGCGTTCAAGACGAAATTGACATCTATTTCTCTACTTTTGCTAAGTCAATGGCAAGTATTGGGGCATTTATCGCGGGTGATGCAGAGATTATCAAATATTTGCGCTACAATTTGCGCTCTCAAATTTTCGCCAAATCGTTGCCCATGCCTTTTGTTATTGGCGGTTTGAAACGTTTGGAATTGTTGAAATCACAACCCGAATTACGCACCAAATTGTGGGAAAATGTTAAATTGCTACAAGATGGTTTGAAAGCACAAGGCTTTGATATTGGCAGCACAAATACCTGCGTGACACCTGTTTTCATGAAAGGAGAGGTCGAAGAAGCCTTGAATCTCATCGTTGACTTGCGTGAAAACTACGATATTTTCTGCTCTATTGTCGTCTATCCTGTTATTCCAAAAGGTTTGATATTGTTGCGTCTCATCCCGACGGCTTCTCACACCAAAGAGGATATTGATTTGACGCTTAAAGCATTTAGTGTTGTTGCTGAAAAGTTGAAAACAGGTGTTTACGGTGTTGCTCAAGTGGCTTAAATTGAAAAATACTGAGGGGGTCTTTGAAAAGTCTAAATTTCATTTTAACTTGCCTAAAAATTAGAGAAAATGGAAAAAACTATTTGGATTTCTTATGATTTAGACATACGCGGTGATTACACAGGGCTTTTTTCTTGGTTAGATAGCCATGATGCTAAAGAGTGCGGCAACTTAATGGCAGTTTTAAAATATCAAGTTGAAAAGGGCGAAGATTTGCTTTCAAAGTTGAGTGATGATTTGCACAAAAAAGTCAAATTTAAAGAGTCGGATAGGATTTATGTCATTTATGCTGACGATAAAACAGGCTTAAACAAAGGCAAATTCGTAGTCGGCAATAGACGTAAATCACCGTGGCAAGGATATAGTCAATTTTCTGTTAATCAAGTTGTTGAGGATTTCTAAAAAACAAACATGCCTAAAAGTGTCTTAATTGATTCCTGTATTTGGTTTGACTTGCTTGAAGCGAAAGAGGAAACTGTCAAATTTTATGATACACTCAATCGAGAAAGTGCTGTTTTTATTGTTCCGTATCCAAGTTTATACGAGGTTTTAAATACTCGGTTAGTAAAGAGACGGCACAAACTTTTTGTTTTTGAGACAGTCTTAGCAAGTCCACAGATACGAATTTTTGATGATGTTCCATATCGTGACCAAGCTCGAAGAGAGGTTTTTGATAAAGCAAGATGGGGTTTTGATTATAGCTTTGTGGATTGTGTTTTTCGAGAAATTTTAAACGATAGAGATAATCGAATTGACTATTTAGCAACGATTAATGTAAAAGATTTTTTAGATGTTTGTACTTTAAGAAATACTGAAATTATTCATCCTTAATTTACCCTTAAGAAAATAATTGAAAACCCATAAGGCATCAAACCTTATGGGTTTCTTATTTAGCAACTCATTAGTACATTTTTTAAAAACGAAAAAACGAGCATGGATTACATCATCAGTGGCATACAACAAGTCGGCGTAGGTTGTAAAGATATTTACGAAACCTGGGCTTGGTATCGCCAATTTTTGGGTGCAGATACACCCGTTTTTGATGAAAAAGCAACGGCTGGTTTGATGCTGCCTTACACGGGTGGACAACCGCGCGAACGTCATGCGGTGTTGGCACTCAATATGCAAGGCGGCGGTGGTTTTGAGATTTGGCAACACACAGAGCATACCCCTCAGTATCCAGCGTTTGAAATAACTTTAGGCGATACAGGCATTTTTGCGACTAAAATCAAATGCCGCAATGTCGAAAGGACTTTTGAATCCTTCAAAAGACGTGGTGCGAATGTCTTGTCAACAGAAGTTGAGACTACGCCCAATGCAGCAGAGCATTATTTTTGGGTAAAAGACCCTTATGACAACCTTTTCCAAGTCGTTGAAGTCAAAGAGGGCTGGTTTCAGAAAAACGACAAACTGACAGGTGGCGTTTTCGGCGTGGTGATGGGTACAACAGACATCGAGCGCACAACCGCTTTGTTCCGTGATGTGTTGGGTTACGACGAGGTCGTCTATGAAAAAACCGATGCTTTTGTTGATTTCAAACCCTTGGCGGGCGGTCATTACCCTTGTTCACGCATCTTGTTGCGGCATTCTCAGCAACGTGTTGGCAGTTTTGCCCCATTGTTAGGAAACTCTGAAATCGAATTGGTTCAGGTTTTTGACCGCACACCCAACAAGATTTTTGAGAACCGTTTTTGGGGCGAATGTGGTTTTATTCAACTCTGTTACGATGTCAATGGCATGGATGGACTAAAAAAACGCCTCGCTACTGAGGGGTATCATTTTACGGTAGATTCTGCCGAATCTTTTCAAATGGAAGGCGCGGCAGGGCGTTTTGCATACATCGAAACGGTGGACGGTACGCTCATTGAGTTTGTCGAAACGCATAAAATACCCATTTTGAAGTCCCTCGGATGGTATCTCGACCTACGGAAACGGCGACCTGAAAAGTCGTTGCCGCGTTGGATGTTACGGGCATTGGGTTTGAATCGGGTGCGGGAGTAAGGTAGAAAAAGACGGACGACGAAGTTTTAAATTTCGTCGTCCGTTTTCATTTTATTTATCCAAAACCCTAACTGTCAAATGCGACGCATTTTTCGCATTGTGATAAAGACGATGTGTAGCCTTTTGAAAATCAGTATCTTTTGCTTGATAAATATTTACAAACTTCTGTGGATTGCGGTCAGCAATCGGAAACCATGACGATTGTACCTGCACCATCAACCGATGCCCTTTCTTGAAAGTATGCGAAATATCAGGCAATTGCATCGGCACTTTCGTAATCATATTGGGTGTAAATGGTAGAGGTTTCTCCCAACTGTACCGAAAACGACCCCTCAGTATTTCACCTCTCACGAGCATCTGAAAACCACCTTGTGGCACTTTTGAGCCCTCCCATTGCGGTGCATCGTCTGGAAACACATCAATCACTTTGACGACCACATCGGCATCTGTACCCGTTGTTGAAAAAAATAAAGTGGCATCAATGGGTCCTACAACCGTCATATTTTCTGTCAAAACATCGGTTTCAAATACCAGCACATCCGGACGACGAGCAGCAAAACGTTGGTCGTCTGTCATGTACTCGCGGGTGCGGTCTTCGCCCACATCTTCCGTATAAGGCACAGGTTTGGCGGGGTCAGATATCCATGCCGTTGCGCCAGTTGCTACTGAGGGGGTGCTGAATGCGAGTTTACCGTTGGGCTGCATATATATATTGCGTTCCTTTATATTTTTAGGGGGCCAAGTATCATAATTTTTCCACTCATTCGTACCGGTTTCAAACACAGTGGCTTCTGGCAAAGTCATTGTTCCTTGGTCTTTGAGGTAAAAATTGAAGAATTTGGCTTCAATTTCTGTTTGAAAATAAGCAGACGTTTTAGAACCGAATTGGACATTCCCCAAAGACTCACCTGTTGAATGCCCACCCCATGCGCCATGAAACCATGGACCCATCACGAGACGGTTGGATACTGAGGGGGTGTTTTGTTTTTCCAAAGCCTCGTATGTACGCCATGCACCGTAGCAATCTTCAGCATCGAACAAGCCTCCAACGGTCAATACAGCAGGTTTGGTGTTTTTCAAATGCGGTCGAATATTGCGGGCTTTCCAGAAGGCATCATAGTTAGGATGGCTCATCAAGTCGTTCCAAAACTTGATAGAATCACCCATATATTTTGTCTTAAAGTTGGTCAAAGCGCCCATTTTCAAGAAAAAATCATAATTATCGGGGTAGGTAAGTTCTCTATTTTTAAAATTTTCGGGCAATACAGGCTTCGGATGTGGACGACCAAAATTGCGATAAAACTGCACCGCATCCATGAGCATAAACGCGCCGCCGTGGTGAAAATCGTCGCCGATAAACCAATCGGTGACAGGGGCTTGTGGCGAAACGGCTTTTACTGAGGGGTGCGATTCGACGAGGGCATTGGTGGCATAAAATCCTGGATAAGAAATACCATAAACCCCGATGCGTCCATTGTTACCGTCCGCGTTTTTAATGAGCCACTCGGCGGTGTCGTAGGTGTCGGTGCTTTCGTCAATGTCTTTGTTCGTTTTGTGTTCAACAATTGGACGCACGTCCACAAATTCACTTTCGGACATCCACCGACCACGAACATCTTGAAAAACGAAAATATTGCCTTCATGCCCCAACGTCATGTTCTGAAATGTATGGGCAAACTCGTTTTTACCATATGGGGCAACATTATAAGGTGTCCTTTTGAGCAAAATGGGGTACTTTTTCGACTTATCTAATGGTGTGTAAATAGACGTAAAAAGCTGAACGCCATCTCGCATTCTAATGTAAACCTCTTGTTTGGTGTAGTGATTGCGAATAAAAGCGGAGTCTGTTTCTGTAGCAGATTGTGCCGCTAAGCTTTGTGTCAACAAAAAGCCAATAAAAAATAATAGTATTTTTTTCATAAAGCGATATGGTTTAAATTTTTATAAAAAAAGAAACAACAAGGTAAAAACTCCTTTTGATACTGAGGGGGGCAATTTAAACAATCGTTAAAGATAACTGATATTGTGTATTAAGTCATAAAGGGTTTATAATACATATCGGATATTTTTTAAAATATCCGATATGTAATCTTACTGGATTTAAATTAATAAAAAAATATATAGAAAGTCTTCCTATTATTTGGTACATTTTTTGGAAACATACTATTTAAAAATAGAAAATAAACATAAAAACGATACTTTCCTTATTTCGAGCTATTTAATTGATTGATTTTCAGCATTTAATACAAGTGTAAAAATATTGTGTGACGTATCCAAATAGTAATATAATTCTTGAGGAATAGGACATACTTACTGTTTAGGGCTTCACAATATTAAATTTATTTCAATAACATAAAAAAACAGTGAAAAACCCATGGGCTTGTTTCTATGTATTTTGACACAGTTCTGTTTCGTAATTACACTGTTTTGTCAAATTATTTCACAATAAATCTATTTAGACCATGAGAGGTACTTTACGAAAGATAGCATCAATCTTACCCTTGCTGCTTTTTGCATTTGCTCTGCAAGGGCAGGACTTAGCGGTGGGTATGCGCGGTAGTGTCACATCTTCGACTATTGGTAGTCAAGTGACGTTTAGGATTGCGGTGTACAACGAAGATATTACGGCTGCATCGGGTGTGACCGTCACGAGTGCCGTGCCGTTGGGTTCTACTTTTTTTAATGATGATAGCGGCGGGGCTTACAATAGCGGAACGGGCTTGTGGACAGTGGGCAACATCGTTGCGGGGGACTCCGTGGTATTGAATATAACGGTGACGGTCAATACTGATGGCGTTTTATTTAGTACATCAGAAATCACCACATCTGGCAATTCTGACTCCGACTCCACACCTGGAAACGGCAGTATTTTAGAAGATGATTGGTCCAGTGCTTGTGTAACAGTGCCGATGCACTTCAATTGTCGGGATGATATTAATGTGTTAGGAACGGCTCAGGCAGGTTATACGGACTATCAATGGTATCTGAACGGCTCGCCGATTGGCGGTGCTAACAAGGATACGTTTCGGATTTTAGCTATCGGAGACTATACGTATACCGCTTCGACGATGGGGACGAGTTGTCCTGCTTCGCTGTGTTGTGCCATTTCAGTTGTCCGTGATTCTTGTTTGAGTCTCGGAAATTTGGTATTTGAAGACAAAGACAATAACGGTTTTTATGATGGAACGGATGCGAGCATAGATGGCGTTGAGGTTCAATTATGGTCGGCGGGTCTTGATAATTTGAAAGGCACATCGGACGATGTTTTAGATTCTACCATGACGACTGCGGGTGGCGGGCTTTATTTGTTCGGAAACCTAAACCCTGGTTTGTATTATGTTCAATTAACAGGTATTGGTGTGCCAACGGGTTATGTGAGTTCGACAGGTGGTGGCATCAACAGCAACAGCGGAATGGGTGTTTTTGAACCTGGTTCATCAGATGAAACGGTGGACAATGATGACAATGGTACAAAGATGTCGGGTTCATCAATGATTATGAGCGATACCATTCGGTTGGTAATCAACGGAGAACCTACAAGTGAAGACGGCAGTGCCCATTCTAATTTGACAATTGATTTTGGTTTATATAAACCAGTTTGTCTACTGCCTAAAATCTTTGCCGTTACAAAAGTTGTCGTTTGTACCCCTTTTTCTGTTGATTTATCAACCATAACTATCACAGATAGCAATAATGTGACGGGTGTGCTATCTTATTTTGCAACAGCCATAGATGCGGTCAACAATACCAACCCCCTCAGTAATACCCTCATTTCAGGCGTTGGTTCAACGACATATTGGATTCGCAAAGAAGGGAGTTTTGCCCCTTGTTTCGATACGGTTTCTGTTGTCATAACGATTAACCCTAAACCTGCATATGCCGATGATTTTACAACGGTTTGTGAGGGTCAACGTGTGGATTTAACCAGTTTAATAGCTGGTTATGGCAGTATTGTTAACCCAACATGGACAGAAGATGGCAATACTGTAGCTGATGCTACCCGAGTGACCCCCTCAGTAGGAACGACTACTTTTACCTTAATTGGAGAAAACAGGGAAGGTTGTAAGGATACAGCAGAGGTTTTTGTCACAATGTATGCTAAACCCAATGCGGGAGCAGATATATCGTTGAATTGCTCAAGCGGCACGACTCTTTCGACGGTTGATTTTGCTTATGTCGGTCAATGGTCAATATTGGCGCAACCGGTTGGTTCAGTAGCGTCAATAAACGGTTCGGGCGAAGCGGTCGACTTAACGGTAGATGGGCTTTATACATTTGAAATAGATGTCAATGGTTGTAAGGATACGGTGAATGTTTCTGTCGAAATTTGCCTCAATTTGGGTAATTTGGTTTGGCAGGATACCAATAATAATGGTATAAAAGACGGTACTGAAACGGGTCTTGCCGATATTCAAGTACAGTTATATGGGTCAAACGATACGATTAAAGGCAATAATGATGATGTTTTACTTGCCACACAATTGACTGATGGTAATGGTAATTACTTGTTTTTAAGCTTAAATGCAGGTAATTACTACGTAAAGTTGATTGATATACCCGATAGTTTAAAGTCCTCAACAGGCGGTGGCATTTATGACCACCAGGGTGCGGGTGATTACGAGCCTTCAACAGTGGGCGATGTGAATGAGGAAGATCATGGAACGGGTATGCCAAACCATGTCGTCATGTCTAAAATTGTCAATTTGGTTATCAATGGTGAACCAACGAACGATGGCGACAGCAACCCGAATACCAATTTGACGGTTGACTTTGGCTTATATGTGCCGAGAGATACACCTTTTTTTGATTTGGCTTTGGTCAAAAAACTCGAACCACGAGCACGTGATGTTATTGTCCGCAATGGTGATGTTATTCGTTTCAATGTGACTATTTACAATCAAGGCAATACCAATGCTTATGATGTTAAAATTTCAGACTATATCCCCGTGGGTCTTAAATACAATACGGCACTCAATACAGCAGCTGCGACAGGGAACGCCAATGATTGGCAAGCGGATTCTACGCTTTTAGTGGGTAGTATTCCTGTGGGTCAATCAGTAACGGTGGGAATTATATTAGGGGTCAATCATGGTGCTTTGGATACCATTTTGGTCAATAAATCAGAAATTTTATTTGCAACAGCGGTGAAAGGCTCTGGCATTATGACACCCGATGTGGATTCACAAGCCGATAATAACCCAAATAATGACATTGTAGGGGGCGACGACATTCTCAATAATGGTAGAAATGATGAAGACGACCACGATTTCGCGTATGTGATTGACTATATAGACCATGACCCAATAGGTCATATTTATTGCGAAAAATCAGGTAAAATCGTAACGGGTGGACAGATTTCCGTGGTGGGTCCGGGGTTGATATACATTATTGAAGATGGTCATTCAGGGCGTTATCAGTTCTATACAGATGGTACACCGGGCATTTATACCATTTCTTACACACATCCGAATGGATATCCAATGAGTGCAACCTGCTTACCGCAGTCTAATACATTGAATACATCAACCGCTGATGGTTCTCCGATTGATAAGGATGGTTTGTTGAATGGTAAAATCCTACTCGGTTCTGATATAAATGGTGGTTATATAATTGACAAAAATTGTTCAGCAAATGCCTACTATTTTAATATCAACATCTCATCAGGTACCGATCCATTTGTATTTAACAATAACATCCCAGTTCAATGTGCTTCGATTGGGGCATTGGCTTGCAAAGACAACAATTATAACAGCCTTTTAGATTTGAGCGATTCCCCGAAGGATGGTATCAAAATTTATTTAGAGGATTGTTCGACTTCTACAGTCATTGATTCGACCATTTCTATCAACGGACAATATCTTTTTGATGGTTTGAAAAGTGGTCGTTATCGCATTCATGCGGCATTGCCAACGGGTTACCGTTTTGCCCTTCAAAACATTGGGGGTGATGAAGCAATCGATAGCGATGTTGACTCTTTGGGTTATTCTGCTTGTATTACCTTAAATTTTGGCCAATGCGACACAACAAATGCTCAAATTTGTTTGATTCCCAATATTTATGAATTAGGCTTACGCAAAAATTTGGCAGATGGCCAATCGGTTAATTTTTCTGTTGGTGATACCGTTTCTTTTAATATTAAAATAAGAAATACAGGCTCTTTAGATGCTTACGATGTGGATGTTAGGGACTCTTTACCTGCCAATTTGACATTGATAAATAACAATTGGACAAGGGTAGGCGCAATCGCAACTTACCGCATCCCATTCTTGCCGTTTGGTGATTCTACGACAGTAACCATCAAAACACGTGTAAATTCTCCCACTGCAAGCATTGTTAACAACGCTTCTGTGCGTGGTTCAGACCGTACAGGAGGTGTGGTTCAGAATGAAGTGACATTGGACAATAATAAAGACTCGGTCAGTGTTGCCCTACGGCTTTGTACCGCAACACCTGATTTTACAACAAGTCATCCATGTGCAACCTCTATCATTAACTTTACACCCCTCAGTCATTATTTATCTTGGGATTGGCGTTTTGGCGATGGATATTCGTCAACGGATGAACATGCCACGCATACATACTCCGCAGCGGGTAACTACAACGTGACATTAACGGTGACGGACAGCAATGGTTGTACGGGTTCAATTAATAAACTTATTACCGTTCAGCCAATGGTTTGGGCTTATGCAGGTATAAATCGTACTATTTGTGAAGGGGATAGTGTCAACCTTCATGCACAAGGCGGTACTCATTATATTTGGACACTGGGTGTATCTTCTTTGAACGATGTGAACTCAGCTAACCCCATAGCGACCCCCTCAGTAACAACGACTTATGTGGTTCAGGTCAGCAACGATTATGGTTGTTTTGCGAATGCGACGGTCACGGTTAATGTGACACCTAAGCCCGTTATCATTTCACGGACGGGTGATTTGTCAACGTGTACGAATGGTGTTCTGCCTGTCCGTATCACGCTTAATCAAGCCATTACAAGTTACGAGATTACGGGCAGTGCAGGTTGGCGAAATGTAATTGTTAGAGGGAATGTGCTTAGTTTCGATGCAATTTTGAATGGTTCACTCAATAATATGCGTGTTTTACTGAGGGGGTCGAATGGATGTAGCGTTAGCGATTCATTTCGTCTTTATCTCGCTGCAAATCCTCGTGCTGAATTTGTTGTAGTTGAACCTTATTGCAACAATGCTGAAATGACGCTTTTGTTTACTGGACGTGCAACGCCAGCAGCATCCATTGATTACCGTTTAGATGGTGGCATTATTGTTCATCGTTCTGCGGCAACATTGACGCGTCCGTATGGCGACACGACGATTGTTAAATATCAAACTTTTGGTAGCAAAATAATCAATTTAGTCGTCAATGATGGTGGCTGTATTGATGGAACGACAAAATCAATTTTTATAAAAAAATCACCTAAAACAGTCATTTCTAATAACGATACGACAATTTGTTCAAGTAGCTGTATTAATTTGTATGGCACTGCGGGCATTCTCGATTGTGTCTATAGTTGGAGACCTGCTACAGGATTGAGTGCTACTAATATTCCAAATCCAGTTGCTTGTCCGTTGGTATCAACGACCTATTACTTGACGATTATGGATATTAATGGTTGTCAAAGCACTGATTCAGTTAAAATTTTTATTGGTAATAATTCCCGACCTATATTGGCGGGTGTTCCTGCCAATATTAGTGTGAATTGCAACGCTGTTCCTTCTCCTACCACGGTAACGGAAATTAATGGCGCCCGTGTTACCTTAACCGAAGTTAGGACAAATGGTAGTTGTGCCAATAACTATAAGCTGACAAGGACTTGGACAACCACTGATGTTTGCAATCAGACATCAGCAGGTACTCAAGTAGTGACTGTTCATGATTTGATTGCGCCTATTTTGGTGGGTATTACACCCAATATTACTGTTGCCTGTGTTTCAGACATACCCGCTGCGGTGATAAATGTAAGGGCTACAGATGCCTGTGATGCCAATCCAACAATTAGCTTTTCAGATGCCATTTCAAACCAAACATGTGTCAATCGCAAAACGATTAGAAGGATTTGGACAGTGACAGATGCGTGTGGTAATAGAAGAACAGATTCACAGATAATTACTGTTTTTGATAATATTGCGCCTGTTTTTACAAGTGTTCCTCCTAACATAACGATAGAATGTAATGCCCTGCCCGTTAATATCTTAGCAGTTGCCACAGATAATTGTGGGTCGCCTACGATAACGGTTAATAACACGACAAATGGTGCTGGTTGTTTATATATCATTACACGCACATTTATAGCCACTGATTCATGTGGTAACACAGCAATAGCCCTTCAAAAGGTAACAGTTGAAGACAAAACAGCACCGACTTTCTCGTTATGTCCTGCCAACATTACTGTAGCCTCGCCTTCAGAAGTACCTACCGCACCGACACTGATAGCAACGGACAACTGTACCAATACAGTGACCGTAACGATGACAGAAACGAAGGTAAACATAGGAACTAACTGCGATTCTCTCCTAACACGGACGTGGCGAGCAGTTGATAGGTGTGGTAATGCCGCAACATGTCAACAACTCATAACCGTTAGGGCATCTTCAGGGACGAATTGTAATTGTATTACACCTATTGCAACGCTTCAAAAAAACGATGCGACTTGTGGAACAGCCAATGGTACAGCTACGATTAATGTAGATAATATTGTCAATTATAATTTCAATTGGTCAACCGGTTCAAGCATTACGAATACACAGACTGGTTTAGTCCCTGGCATTTACGCCGTGACCGTTTCAAGGAAAAGCAATGCCAATTGCTTTACAATCGTATCAGTTGTAATTAATAACAATACAGCGAATTGCTGTGCATATGGCTTCATTGCGCCCTCAACTCTTTCAAAAGTAATTACAGATTGTAGTAGTAAAGCAGATGTATGTGTTGAAATCCCTGCAAATACCATTGATAATTATATCATTACGGATAATGGAACGCGATATGCGAATGGTTTCGGTACGTGCAATGCTGGTTCTACTTTACATTTTGCCATTGGAAACCATACAGTTATTTTCAAAACGCCTGACGGTTGTAAAGATACTTTGTTTGTAAAAGTGGCGTGTTCATCGGAAATTCGAATCAACCGTTCCGTGACATATCCTAAAACAGATTCGACTTGTTTAACGCCAGCACAATTGGGTTTGACGGGTAACATTGTCAGTGTCGTCAACCAATGTGCAGGCAATACCCAATACGCGGATATTACCATCAACCCGATTTCGCATTGTATCATTTACAAAGCCTTGAATATTGGTGTAGATTCAGCGTGTCTTTTGGTCACATCATCGACAGGCGGTACGGCATATGTAAAATTGATTATTACGGTTCAACTCCCGGGTTGTGGAAAAATCATTGCCCAAAACACCGTGGTCATAACCGACGCTTGTACAGCGAATCCGAAGGTTTGTGTTAACATACCTTTCGAAGTCGTGCCTGATTACAATATTTTGCTCAACGGTAGGGCTTATACAGGTAGTTTTGAACCTTGCAAATACGATACAACATTTGCGTACACTTATTTTACAATTCCAGGACGCGGCGCAACAGGACCATATAGAATTGATTATTGGACGGTGAATGGAAGGACGTATTCCGTACCATCGGTAAACACAATGGATCAAGTCGTTGCATTGATGAATATTTGGGATCCAACCGGTCATTGGATGCTCGGTTCTTCATCTTTGACCATCGTAGGCGGTAATCGCAACAAAACGTATGGTGGTATGAAATTGACCCGTATAGTAACTGGCTCTTACGGCATCATGGAGTTGAATACCCATATTATTCCTATGGGTACTTTGATGGATATACCACGTGGTCATTCTACACTTGTTTTTATCAATAGAAATACGGGTTGTGCCGATACTTTGACCGTTAATTTAGCGTGTTTGACCCCTCAGTATATGGTGTCGTCAATCTATGTCGGCAATAAAGACACGCTATGTATAGCAACCGATGAATTGATTGGTACACGTTACCGGATAACGAAATTGATTCCAAGCACGAATAACTACGCGCGTTTTTCAGATGTGTTAGGCACAACTTGCGTTTCACAAACGGGTGTTGCCGTAGGTGTAGAAAAAGCCACTTATGTCATTTCTGATGAATTTGGCTTAAATGATACGGCTTATGTGACGACACATGTTTTTGCAAGCGCCGTCAAACGCCCCAAAGCCTTCCCAGATACAGCGTCAACCATACAGGCACAACCTGTTTTGATTGATGTATTATTGAATGATAGTGTGAATACGAATATTTGGAAACTGACAATTGCAGCAAAACCGAAACATGGAGAGGTCGTTATTACTTCCGATTTCCGTATCATATACACACCTGACATTGAATACTGCAACAGTAGGGTAGCAGATGTCTTTACTTATTCACTTTGCAACATAGGTGGTTGCGATACAGCGAAAGTCGAAGTAACAGTCCGTTGCGAGAAGGTTAAGATTTACAATGCTTTCTCTCCTAATAATGATGGTGTCAACGATTTTTTTGTTATCGAAGGCATCCAGAAATTTCCGAATAATACAGTCAGCGTCTATAATCGTTGGGGTACAGAGGTGATGAAAACCAAAGGCTACAAAAACGATTGGGATGGTAAATGGCATAATGAAAGTCTTCCCGATGGTACTTATTTCTTCATTTTTGAGGATGGAGAAGGCACTAAAACTGTTGGCTACTTACAAATACAGAGGTAATACAGTAGATGTTAATAACCTGCGTCAATAGATTATACCAATTATTATCGTTACCGTTTATTTTGAACGGCTTAATTAGAAGAATGATTTAGTGAAATAGTTTGATAGAAGCTGTCTTGTCTCTTTTTAAAGGAGACGGACAGCTTTTTTTTTTACTTATTTTAAACTTAAACAAACACAAAAAGTCAAAGCAAACGACAAACTTATAATCTTAACTATTTTTTTGGAATCCCTAATTCAACTTATAAAAAATATAAGCCAATTACTTTAAAAATCTTCACGTTTGTAGCCATCGTATTTATATGTTTACGATGGTTTTCGGTCAGTGCAAACACTGATCGATTTTTTTTAAAATTTTAAAAATCCTAGAAATGAATAAAAAATTGACTTGGACAGTTGTAAAACAGAGCTTTCAATCTTTCCAAACCCCGTTTTACAAGACCTAACCCTGCGTTTTGAATTAAAAGAAGCGGAATCTATGACGATTCAAGTTTTTGATTATCAAGGTGTTATGGTGCAAAATGTCATCACAAATCAACATTTTGACAAAGGCACACGCACATAAGACAAACGATGAATCATCTCCGTGGCATGATAAGTATCCAAACCACTCAAAGCGACAGTTTTAGCACCGTTTAAATCCAAATTACCTTTCTCATCCAAACAATCTTCTGGCAAAAACAACTCTATGACTTTACCAATAATCAAAGTCGTTTGGTTGGCTTTTATGTGGTATTCTTCTACAAATTCCAAACCCATCTTAATATTACTTTCAGCGACATACGGGACATTTTTCAAGCCCAAATACTGAGGGGTCAAACCAACGGCTTCAAATTCTGAAATGCCGTCGGGATAACTTGCCGATGTCTGGTGTGCTTGCTCGATGATGTCGATACTGATATGATTGATGGTAAAAAAGCCAGAACTTTTGATATTATTATAGGTGTGTCGAGAGGTTTTACCATCTGGCACAACTGGACGCGTCACGATGCCAATCAAAGGCGGTTCAGAACCAATGTGTACGGCTGATGAAAAAACAGCCAAATTGGGTACCCCCTCAGTATTGACTGTGCCAATGAGGTTCGCACTTTTAAAACCTGTAATAGCATTGATAAGTGTTAGACGCGGAATGCGTTGCATGGCTTGAATATCTTGTAGAGAAAATTGTAGCATAAGTTATTTTTTTGTCAAACGTCATTGTGCTAATGATTGTTCAATATTCACCTAAATACTGAGGGGGATAAAACTTCAAATCGAATAAAAAACGAAAGAAAAAGATTTTTCAATAAATTTTTGAAAAACTATTTGGTGGAAAGAAAAAGAGTTCTATCTTTGCACCGCCAATTACAAAAGGTAGTTGCGCTTCAATTTGACAAAAGATTATAAAGGGTAAT
>JAYTUQ010000324.1:0-1301 GCA_043744455.1 Saprospiraceae bacterium
GCTTTTAGTTGTTATCTTCAAATTCAGTTTTTCATTTGGGCTTCAGTTGTGGGCGGACGATTTTCAAATCCCCCAACAACGTCAAGCCTCGATCGTTGGCTGTAAGTTTTCTGCAATCTCCAAACGACCTTAACTAAAACAATAAAATCAAAATTTAAAATGAGAAATTATTATGCCAATTTGGGAGACATTCAAGAAGGCCCATTTTCACTTGATGAATTAAAGTTGAAAAAAATAACCAAAGAAACTATGGTTTGGTATGAGGGTTTAGAAGAATGGATAGCTGCATCAAATGTTGAAGAATTAAAAGATTTATTTAAATCAACTCCACCACCAATCAGTAAACCTAATGCAAATATCCAACCACCAAAAATTGACACTAAAGAAAATACTCCAATAGTTCCAAAAATCACATACAGTTCGCCATTACCTGACGCAAAGAAAAAAAACTATACTGTGTATTGGGTAATTGGAGGAATTACACTTCTTTTACTCATTATCATTTATAAATTTGCAATGAGTTCATTGGAAATAGACCAAAAGCAAGGGGAAAATACACTTGATTTACAACAACAAGTAATTAAGCAGGATGAAAAAATAAGGGAACAAGAACAAATCGAGGCTGACCGAAAAGCTAAAGCAGACAAAGAACAAAGGGAAGCTGATAAACAACAAAAAGAATTTGAACTTGAAAGTTTAAAGACTGAATATGACAATGCAATTACCACATTGAGAGCTGAAAAAGAAAAGCTTGAAAAGATTAAAGAATTTGTTTTATTAAGGTCTGCAAGTGAAAGAGAACAACAAATACAAGCTGAATTAGAAACTATACGTACGTGGGAAAATGAAGTTGATAGATTAAAAAAAGAGATAGACAAATATTGACCGACATGTAGATAAACCTACAGCCAACATGGGGTTTTGCAATATTGGGGCTTGACGTTGTAATCTTCATCTTTAGCAACATGGCAGCAGTGGTTCGGGCAGGACAAACATCGGTGGGCTTTTGGTTGTTATCTTGTACATTTGTTTTTTAATCGGCAGCGGTTCCGGGCTTGACGTTTTTCAAATTCCCCAACATCGCAAAGCCCTGATCGTTGGTGGCAAGCTAATTACAGACCAAATTCGTGGTGACGTTTCCATTAAAATTTGTAGACTCTGGGTTTCAATTTTTTTACGGACTGGACACACAAATTATATGCAAGTTGATTTTAAATAGCTTTTGTTGTTGCCAAATTTTTTTCGGTGGACACATGAAAGTTCTTTAATGCAAACAACTTTTACAAACGCAGTTGTCGACT
>JAYTUQ010000325.1:0-1300 GCA_043744455.1 Saprospiraceae bacterium
TGTCTTGTCCTGAAATAGCGATACAAAAAAGGCATCGTTATGGAAAGAGAAACGAGTTATGTAAAGCGTAGTCAGCGAGATTACAGTTTGAGTTTTAAACTTCAAGTTGTTGAAGAGATTGAGCGGGGGGAATTATCCACCACCTCAGCCCAACGCAAGTATGGGATACAAGCCCGTTCTACCTTGATGACATGGTTACGGAAATATGGTACTTTTGACTGGGAAAACAAAACACCCTCTCATATGCCCAAGACCCCCCAACAAAAAATCATGGAGTTGGAAGCCAAAGTCAAACTCTTAGAAAAGCAAAAATCTTTTTTAGAGCATCAAGCTCAGGTCTCAGACAAGAAAGTGATTATCTTTGATATGATGATTGATTTAGCCGAAAAAGAGTATCAAATTGACATCCGAAAAAACTCACAGCCCGAACAATCGAAGCGTTCATGCAACAAGAAAAGACGACCGTAGGGTTTGCCTGTCACTTGTTCGGGATTGATAGACAGGTTTATTATCGTAGTATCGCCAGGCGAGTTCTTAAGCAAGACAAAGCCCAGCAAGTCGTGGAGATGGTGCAAGAAATTAGAATGTCCATGGCTCACATCGGCACCAAGAAATTGTACCATATTTTGCTGGATAAACTGCGATTATTGGAAGTGGGTAGAGATAAGTTTTTTGCTATTCTTCGGGCAAATCATTTACTAATTCATCCCAAACGCCGTTATCATGTTACCACTAACTCGCACCATCGTTTTAGAAAGCATCCAAATCTGGTGCTTTCGGTGGAAGTCAATAGACCTAATCAAGTGTGGGTGGCGGATATAACTTACATTGGCAAACGAGATAAGCCGTCTTATTTGAGTTTAATAACCGATGCCTATTCTAAGAAAATAATGGGGTATTTTGTGGCAGATAATTTGAACGCAGAAAGTAGCGTAATGGCTTTGAAAATGGCAATCAAGCAAAGAACTCAAAAAGACTTGCCGTTGATTCACCACTCAGACCGAGGATTACAATATTGTGCTGACCAATATCAAAAGGTGCTTACAAAACATAAAATTTTATGTAGCATGACTCAGAATTCAGACCCTTATGAAAATGCGGTAGCGGAGAGAATTAACGGAATCTTGAAACAGGAGTTCAGTATTGACAAGTACGAACAAAGTCTGGAAAATATGAAAATAATTGTTCAAGAAGCTATTGAAATTTACAACGATAAAAGACCTCATTTTTCTAATTATTTACTCACACCCAATCAAATGCACAAACAGAATATTCTCAAAATGAGAACTTATAAAACAAA
>JAYTUQ010000326.1:0-4993 GCA_043744455.1 Saprospiraceae bacterium
GACCCAAAGATAGTGGGTGGTCGGTTAAAAACCGACACCAGCGCCGCCGTTCGTTCGTTTGTGTGTTGATGGTTAAAATGGATACCATGCGCCAGCGGGGTGCAAAGCCTCCAAAAATAAATTATTGCAATAATATAAAAACAACCTAACAAATAATATATAACTTGTAACGATTTCGCAAATTATAAGGAAACCACTTTTTAATTTTGCTCGTAGGTAATTTTAAATAACTTTATTTCTTAATTTTTTAATCAAACATGACTAAGATGAAAAATTTCTTTACCCTTCTTTTCCTATCAATTATTGCGTTACCGCAACTTTCACATGCCCAAGTGCAACTGAGAGGTACATTATCAGGAGCGAATGAAGTGCCTGCTAATTCTTCTACAGCGAAAGGTACTTTTGAGGGCATTTTTGATCCCTATTCGAAAGTTATTGCTTTTCGAGTTGAATTCTCGGGTCTAACTGCTAACGTTACAGGTGCTCACTTTCACAGTGCACCAGCTGGCACAAATGGGCCCGTTGTTGTAGATTTTGTTAGTCAAGGGTTTCCAGTCGGCGTAAGAAGTGGCGAATTTGTCAAGGTTTTGACTTTGACCGATGCTCAAGCTGTTGATTTAATGATTGGCAATCTTTACATCAATATCCACAATGCGACTTTTCCAGGCGGTGAAATTAGAGCACAGATTCAGTATGCAGTCACTACAAACGTAATTCCGGTACCCATTTCTGCTCGTCTTACTGGCACACAAGAAGTACCTGCCAATGCCAGCACAGCAAGAGGCACTTTTGAGGGTATCTTTGACCCCTATTCTCGCGTGATTGCCTTTCGATTTGAATATTCAGGTCTGACTACTAATGCCACTGCTTCTCATTTTCACATTGCCCCAGCAGGTGTCAATGGACCAGTCGTGGTAGATTTTGTCAGTCAAGGCTTCCAAGCAGGTAATAAATCAGGTGAATTTGTTAAGGTTTTGACGCTCACTCAAGTACAAGCGGATGCCTTAATAGCGGGTCGAATGTATGTCAATATCCACAATACATCGTTTCCTGGAGGTGAAATTCGTGGGCAATTGAATTATAATCAGCCACTTAATAGAGCGGCGATTCCTGTCAATGGTACTTTTAGTGGTACTCAAGAAGTACCACCTAATACGTCTCCTGCCACTGGTATTGTCGTCGGTTCGTATAGTCCAGTAGGGAATGTATTGGGTATAAAAGTCACTTATGCGGGTTTGACTGCCAATGCTACAGCTGCTCACATACATCGAGCACCAAGAGGAGTCAATGGACCTGTTATCATAGATTTTACACCTTTGGGCTTTACTTTTGGCGCACGGAGTGGGACGTTTTCTAAAGTTATTCCTTTAACTCCAGCACAAGCCGCCGATTTATTGGCAGGCAATTTATACGTTAACATCCACAATGCTAATTTTCCAGGTGGTGAAATTAGAGCTCAACTCAATGCTCCCGTTACCAGTCGCAGCATAGTATTGCAGAAAAATGACGATAAAGTTGATTTAAATTCATCCGTCTACCTGTATCCAAATCCTTCATCTGATCATGTTTACTTAAATTTGGGCAGTAATAAGTCTCCTGTGAACATCGAATTATATGATATGCAGGGTCGTTTGGTTTCAGCTTTGAAAAGTTCAGAAACCTTACTGAAATGGGACGGGGCTTCTTTAGTCAATGGCTTATATTTTTTCCGAGTTCAAAGAGGAGAGCAAGTAGAAGTACATAAGTGGTTGAAAAATTGAATTATTAGCCATATTTTAAGTTTTAAAAAAAAAGCCACTTCGAGAATAACTTGAAGTGGCTTTGTTTTTTAAATTTTATTCAATTCAGTTATACCCCTCAGTATTCCAGCTTTCTATCTATTGATGCGAATTATTAGATTAAAATGAGGATTTATCCAGCGGGGTCTCTGACCCCAGTAATCTGTTGCTCATGACTTTCAACTTTTTTGTTTTATCTAAAAAATACACCCCTCAGTATAAAGCTATATTTCGCGGGTCAGAGACCGCACAAGATAGTGGGTGGTCGATTAAAAACCGACACCAGCGCCGTTCGTTTGTTTGGTGTTGGTGGGTAAAATGAATACCATGCACCAGCGGACCCGCGCGATATTGCTCTATTCATATTTTACTACCGGCTCGAATAAAGTTAATTGCTGTGTTTCAGGTAGTTGTTGCAAATAGTTTGATATAAACAGTTCTTTACCTTTTTGGTCTGACCCCGCAGCCACATTTCTCATTCCATACATTAATTCCCAAGGCATAATGTTTGCAAAGGAAAATAACTTTCTAATATACTCGCTGTCATCATATGTTATAAGCCATTTATGACTACAGTTTTTCATCGTATCTGCAAATTTTATATGATTAAACGATTTATGCATATTTCCATTTTTACCGTATAATGCCGATTTTGTCGCTGAATAATAAGGCGGGTCGAGAAAGATAAAAACATTTTCTCCTTCTTTTTTCACTAATTCTTCGTAATCAAGGTTGGTAATTGTGGAGCCGTTTATAACTTTAGCAAATTGATTCAAACGTTGAATACTACTTTCTGTAAATCGTCCCGTAAATGCTCCTTCACTAAAACCCCCGCTCAAACTTGTCCCCGAGAATGTGATACGATTGTATATGAAAAAAGCAGCACCACGTTCTAAATCATTGAAACTTGCCAAATTTTCATTTAAAAACTTATGTAATTCTTTGCCTATTGGAAATTGATTGCGCCATTCATAAATTTTATCAATAAGCGTATCAACATCTTTTTGGGTCATTTCCCAAAACTTATACAATTCAAAATATAAGTCATTTATCCAAAACCTTTTGTTCGGAAAACGTTGTTTTACATAAATAAAAATAGAACCACCTCCTAAAAATGGCTCTCTGAACTCATCAAATTCAGGAATAATGGTAGAAATTAAATCTACCGATCTGCTTTTTCCTCCTGGATATCTTAGTGGACTTTTTATCATTTTGAAAATTGAACTTTAAGGGTAAATTTATTCTCATTTGCCTCTTTTATAACAGTTTCTATCAATACTCTTTGAGATTCTGAAAGAGCATTTTCGACAAAAAAAAGAGCCATTTCTTTGTCGGTGCTTGAAGAATTGATGACACCTTTGAGTTTTGATGAAGTCAAGCACAATACAGCTTCACTTTTTATTTCCTGCCCATCAACTGTCACTTCCAGAAGATTGGAATACAGAATCATCTTCAATAAGCCGTCTTTAATATCGCCTTTACTTGGCAAAATAGCATTTTTGCTATGTTTTCCTTCAATCAAACTTATTTTATCTTTAGTCAATAAGATTTCGTCTACTGTTAGAAAATACTGCCCGCCTAAGTAATTAGTTATCGTAATCTTTGCTTTTGTAAGTGTAGATAAACTTTCTTTGGGTTGAAAGGTTCCAAATTCTCGATGTTGCGCTTTTTTAGCTTTTTCTCTTGAAAATGCTATGAATAAAGAAACATCTTTACCAATTTTATCTTTGAAATTGTCTAATCCCTTTGAGTTATGAAGCTTTACGCCTGTTGCTTTCTCAATGTCTGCGTAAGAGGTTTTCACTCTATCAATAATGGTGTGTAAATGTGTATTCAGTTCGTTTAAGTTCCAATGTAAAGCGGAACTATAGTACGCCTCTATTTCCTTGATTTTTGAAAGCACATATTTATTGTCAAATTGCTGATTATTTATTTTCAAGTCTGCTTTTTCCGCTTTGGTATAGTACGCAAAAATGACAAATACATCCAACAATGACATCAATGAAACGGTGTCCCACTGAATAAAATCTCTGTCGCCTTTTGCTCCTTCATCTTTTACGATGGGTATCACAGTAATTTTCTTTGAAATATTCAAAGTATTAAAAACACGTTCGAAAGGATAAGAACGTGTTCTTTTAGGTGAAACCCATTTTGAAATAGCAAAAGAATGTTTATTGTCTGTAAGCAAACAAGATGATGGTACTTTATTTACGTCAAACTGTGTAATATCGACTTCTTTTAAGTTCTCCGCCAAAAGAACTTTATATTTTATACCTGTTATTATCCCTTCTATGTTCATTATTCGCTTGCTATATAATTTTTTCCAAAGGTAAGTATATTATGTTTGAATTTGTCCAAAAGAGTCGTTTTAGTATGGAATACCCGTTTGGCGCACTTCTTCCCAAACCACCCACCAACCCCAAACAAACGAACGGCGGTGCTGGTGTCAGTGTTTCATCGACCCCTCAGTATAATACGACTGAACAACACCTTTGACACCACAATATATTCAACATTAGACAAATCGCTAACGCTAAAAGCAAATTTCAGAGCATCCTAACAGATTTCAGAGCTTCGTAGCGTACGAAGACACGTCGTAGCGTACGAAGGAACGCCGTAGCATACGGAGACACGCCGTAGCGTACGGAGACACGTCGTAGCATACGAAGGAACGCCGTAGCGTACGAAGACACGTCGTAGCGTACGAAGGAACGCCGTAGCGTATGAAGGAACGCCGTAGCATACGAAGACACGCCGTAGCGTACGGAGACACGTCGTAGCGTACGAAGGAACGCCGTAGCGTACGGAAACATGCCGTAGCGTACGAAGGAACGCCGTAGCGTACGAAGACACGCCGTAGCGTACGGAGACACGCCGTAGCGTACGGAGACACGTCGTAGCAGATTGTAGGATGATTAAAGGGGTATAAGTATCATTTGATAAATTAATTTTGGCAAAAAATGATAGTTGCAAATAATAAATATGTTTTGGCATAATAGTTGTGAAATATTTATAAGATATTTTGCAAAATAATGAATAGTTGTGCCAAGATAGTAACGACCTTTTTTTAAGACCAAACTATCTATTGAAACCCATTTTTAAAATTAAAAAATAGTGAAAAATGAAAAAAATTCTCTTGTCGCACACACAACTCAATGATGACAAAATGAAAACGCGCGCTGAGTTGCACATTACGAAGATGAATCAAAATGCCA
>JAYTUQ010000327.1:0-1293 GCA_043744455.1 Saprospiraceae bacterium
TCTAATCTATCTACTTTTAGATGAAGGAGATTTATCATTTGTTCATATAGCTCTTTTTCCATTTTACAAAATTACCGCTAAAATTGTCAAAGAGCCAAATAAATTAAGTGTATTGTGTTGAGTGTATTGTTTTTAGAATGGCTATACACGACACATCAAACACGATAAACTAAAAATAATGGCTAATTTAAATATTGATAGTATAAAAAGAAGGCGGTTTGATGCCATCGTTATCGGTTCAGGCATGAGTGGCGGTTGGGCAGCGAAGGAATTTACGGACAAAAAACTGCGTACTTTGGTTTTGGAACGTGGTCCTGAAGTCAAACACATCGTTGATTATCCAACAACGATGAAAGAACCTTGGGAATTTGAGCATCGGGGACAAATGCCGTTGGCAGTCCGGGAAGCGAATCCGATTGCGAGCAGATGTTATGTGTTCAGAGAAGATGCGGCGCACTTTGTGGTTAAAGATGACGAGCATCCGTATATTCAAGACAAACCATTTGACTGGATTCGCGGTTATCAAACAGGTGGTAAATCACTGTTGTGGGCGCGTCAAACGCAACGGTGGAGTCAGTTTGATTTCGATGGTCCTGCGCGTGATGGTTTTGCTGTCGAGTGGCCCATCAGTTACAACGATTTAGCGCCTTGGTACAGTTATGTCGAGAAATTTGCTGGTATTTCAGGTAATAAAGACGGATTGGCAGAACTGCCCGACGGCGAGTTTTTACCGCCACACGAAATGACCTGCGTTGAAAAGTACTTTAAAGAAAAAGTGGCTCAAGAGTACAAAGACCGCCACGTCATTATTGCCCGCTGCGCACACATTACGAAACCCGAACCCATTCACATACAACAAGGTCGGGCGCAATGTGTCAACCGCAGTCTCTGTCAACGGGGCTGTCCTTATGGCGGTTATTTCAGCAGCAACGCTTCGACTTTGCCGTGGGCAGCAAAGTCAGGAAAGATGACCATGAAGCACAACGCCGTTGTTCATTCCATCATTTATGATGAAAAAAGGCAAAAAGCGACGGGCATTCGGGTGTTTGATTCAGTTATAAAGGAAATGACAGAGTATTATGCGAAAGTCATTTTTGTCAATGCCGCAGCCTTCAACACCAATATGATATTGCTGAATTCAACATCCAACCGTTTCCCCAATGGTTTAGGTAATGACAATGGTTTGATGGGCAAATATGTGGCATTCCACAATTACAGAGCTTCTATCAGAGGTGAATATGAAGGATTTTTGGACTCAACGACTGATGGCATACGTCCAAACAGCAGTTATAT
>JAYTUQ010000328.1:0-19375 GCA_043744455.1 Saprospiraceae bacterium
GCCAAACCTTTTTGAATCAATTTGACCGTCAATTCATAAATATTTTGGAAATAATCGGACGCATAACGTTCTTCTGACCACGCCATCGGCATTTCCTCAATCAACCATTTCACATCTTCACGAATGGAATCCACGTATTCAATATCCTCTTTTGTCGGATTGGTATCGTCGAAACGCAAATTGGTTTTGCCGCCAAAACGTTGCGCCAAACCAAAATTCAAGCAAATACTTTTGGCATGACCAATGTGCAAATAGCCATTCGGTTCGGGTGGGAAACGGGTTGTGATACTGGTGTGTTTTTTATTTCTAAGGTCTGTTTCTACAAAATCATCAATAAAATTTTTATTCAAATCATTACCTTCAAAAACAAGAACATTATAATCAATAAATATTTTATTAGCTCTTTGTAAATCTACACCGATTGAATTAAAAGATGAATCCAACTTTTTATAGCGAATAGGAACAGCTTTTTCTTTTACAATCGTAATTAAACCTGACAAATTAAACTGCTTAATAGGAATTTGTTTAGAAGAAAAAATCTTAATCGTACTTGCAATTTGTACCCTTGCTTCTTTTCTTGCTTTTTTACGACTGTCATGAGAATCTTTAACTTTTTTTATTTCACCAAAATAAAAATCCGATTCTGAACAGATTGCGTAATCACATATTCCACTATTTCGTTCATTATTTTCATCATTTATCAAGCATTTGTCAATAGCGATAAAATTTACATCAATATTTTTTGAATTGGTAAACCGAAAATGCCCCTTTTCTCTTTGTACAATTTTACAAGGTTCATTCGCTTGATTATTTTCTGAAATTGGGTCAAAAACACCAAAGTCATGATTAACAGTTTCAATACAATTTGCATTGAAAGCTGTTTCAATTTCTGTTATAATAGAAGAAAAATTAGGCATAATTATTTAATTATTAATATGTTGATAAACGTCAGAAATTTTTTCAAAAATATCATTGATGGTCGTTGCTTCTTGTTCAAGGATACTTTGAGATATTAATCCTTCGTCTTTATCAAAAATACTCTTAACAGTACCTCCCTCTATGAGATAAGCTCCAAAACGCTTAGGGTCAAGCCAACATTCTTTATTGAGTCCTGTTTCCAAAATAATTTCCTCATTATTTACTTGATGTGCAAAAAGCAAATTGTTTAATGCCAAAATTAAATAAGGACTATGTGTATTTATTATCACCTGATTGTTCAAATTAGCATTGAAAAATTGAACAATATATCGCAAAACCAAATCTTGTGTTTTAGGATAAAGATGTGCTTCGGGTTCTTCAATAACGACTGAAGCAGGGTAATTCTCATAAGTCCAAACAAAAAGGCATAAAAGTATCCATATTATTTCTTGTTGTCCAGATGAGGCAAATTCTAATAAAACGTGTTTATCGGACCCTTCTATGATAAATTCTTCTCTTTCATTCACCAATTGGTAATCAGCCTTTAATATTTTTCTAAAAAGAGGATAAAATGATTCCAGCGTTTTTTTTGTATCGGTGCTTGCGCTTTCGATGATTTCAGATAGGCTTTTTGTCTTTAAAACGCCTTCTTTAATTCGCCCGATTTCTCCAAAGAAAACACCAACTGTCTCATCGAAATATTTAGTAACATTCAGGTCTTTATCGTCATTACTTTTGGTATTTAAGAAGAAATACCTACCCGAAGATGAGGCTAATGATGAAATAAGACTCCTACTTGCAGGTATATAATTACGGCTTCTACCTGTATCGCCAAACAGATTATTTATTTTTTCTGAAAAATCTTTTTCATATTTTTCCCGCTCTCGCTTTCGTTTAATTTCAATAATATTATCTGTATTAATAGAATAACCGTTTGTATCTGGTCCAAATTGCGACCAAAAGCGACTATAATCTTTAATTAAATTATACCAATCGTTTTGAAACCAGGACACATTAATATTTAGAGCGGTTACGCCTTTCTGCTTAATGCTAATTGACTTTCCCTGTGCATATTGATATTCAATCGTAAAAGACTCTTTTTTTGTCGCACCAAAAAGCCTATAAAACCTTTGTTGTGCTTTAATATTGAATTTTTTTTGCGTTAAGATAATTGAATCCTGATTATCATTTTGATGTTCAGATAGACATTCATTAGCATCAGATTTTAAAGATTTGAAATAGTGAATAAGTTTACTTATCGTACTCTTACCACTTGCTTGTTCACCAATAACCACTAAAAAGTCACTCACTTCAATCTCGGCTTTTTTTATAGCCCTAAAGTTTTCAATTTTTAAATTTGCCATAACTTATATTATTTTAATTTATTTTTTATCAAGGTTTTATTTTAATCACATTCCCATCTTTGTCAGCAACGACGAGTTCTTCGCCATTTTTACGGGCGTTTTCATATACTTTTTCGACGGCTTTTTGGAAGCCTTTGAGTATTTTTTTAGCTAAATCAAGTGATTCTTTTTCAATTTTTTTCATTGATTATTTTCCAAATTTTTGAGTTATAAATTTCAATAACTAAATTGAAGTTGCCTTGTGCAACTAATTGTAAGACATTTGAATTATCGAAAACAATCCATTCATCGCAAATTGCGAAATATAAATTTTTAAAATTCTGTATCCCCGCTTTATAACGTCTCTCAATCACGTCATTTTCAATATTATGACCACCTCTTTTAACTCTTTCAGCGACCCTTTGTTTGGCTAATTCAACACTTTTCAGATAAACAAAAACCAAAGTGACTTTATAACCTAAATCTCTTGCTTTTTTAATAAAATGGACATAACTACGGGTAGAAAGTGTCGTTTCAAAAGCAAAATCCTCTTTTTTCTCTAACAGTAAATTAATACGATTGAGCATAATTCGACCAGCTTCTATCGCCACTTTTTCGGGTTGAAAAGGCGATAAACCTTTTGCAATTTCATCAGCATTAACAAATTCTCGACAATCCAATATTTCAGGAAGAATTGTCATTGAAGCGGTTGTTTTACCCGCCCCGTTGCAACCTGCTATGATGTATAAATTCGGCATTTTTTCTCAAAATATGGTTAAAAAGTAAAGTTTTACTGAGGGGGTCATTTTCCTTTTTACGGTAGGTATAGTAAACAGAAATTGAATAGGTTTTTGCTTTTTTTTGCAAAAAAAATAAAAAACCTATTCAATTTCTGTTTACTATACCTTTTTATATACGCCTTTCCACCTCAAACACCACCGCCTCATGTCGCAACTCATATCGTTCATCTAAAACCGACGCATTAATATAGGTCGTCACGCCTTCTTTCACCATGCCATACGCTTCGTGAATGTGTCCCGAAATATGAAATTGTGGACGCACCCGACGAATTGCCGTTAATAAATCCATGCAACCGACATGTTGACCATTTATTGTTTTATCTAAACGCATATAAACAGGTCCATGAGTGAGCAAAATATCGGTATCATTTGGTATCAAATCCCAATGTTTACAGATTTCAGAACCACGCTGCCGATTAAACGCCCAATCATAAAACCACGGCTGCACAGGCGAACCCCATATTTTGATGCCTTCAATCGTCACACCGCTATCGTTCAAATATATAACATTGTCAGGTATCATTTGGGTTATGATTTCAGGCTTTGTTTTTTCAAAATAAAAATCGTGGTTGCCCGCAATAAACACTTTATAACGATGCGGTTGTGCCGAAAACCATTCTAAAAAATGATACACTTGTGCTTCCGTTCCTTTGCCCGTCACATCGCCTGCATGAATCAAAACGTCGCCATCGGGCAAGTGTAAAGGATGTTTATTGTGGGTGTCTGATATGGCTACGAATTTCATTTTTACTGAGGGGGTGGTTTATTGTGCGAAAGGAAATGTAATACTGTTACCTTCTAACAATTGTGCACGATGTTTATTAAAAAAATGAACTTCTGCATCTTGCTTACGTGTTCGAGCTATTGGAAAGCTTTTTGAAAAAGATAAAGCGATTATTGCCAATAGCCTGTAATGAGTAAAATCCAATTTATCTTTACAAAAATTCAATATTTCATCTAATTGTTCAACAGCATTACTCCTTGACTGTTGACGATTTTTCATTTTGCTTCGTTTTATTTCAGCAAAAGCAAATGTCTCATCATCAAATATAGCAAAATCGCATCTTTTCACGTCCAAACTTGTAAAAGTACAATCATCAATTGCCCAAAAACAGACTTCTTTTTGAAGTAGATTTATAACTTCAAAATCAGCATTTTCTAATACGACAATGATAGACTTACCACCTTTATCCTCATCGGGTTCTGCAATGCCAAATGCAATGTCTGTAATATTTTGTAAGCAATTATTGGGTACAACAATTGGAAAATGCGTTTCAATTTGTTTTCTCATACGGGTACACTGCGATAAATGTCCATTAAATCATCAAATGTATCCATAATATTATCTGACGCATCATCTAACTCATTCACTGAAATCAGACCTGTTTCTGGATTAATAATGGATTTGATAAATTGTCCTTGCTCATTACGCCCTACATAATAAGCCGCAAATTGGTCAATATCTAACCATGTATGTGGGTCAATACTTTCTGCAATTGCTTGATTTTCAACACCATTAGTCTTTTTAGAAATCTGTTTTGCCAACAATAAATTATTTAAAACTGTCAAAATATATGGGCTATGTGTCGTAATAATCATTCCATTTCCTTCTTTTGGATTGAAAAACTGTGCGATATATTCAACCACCTGCGCCTGTGTTTTTGGATACAGATGTGCTTCGGGCTCTTCAATAACTACAAAAGATTGTTTATCTTCTAAAGCTAAACACAGCAAGGTCAATAATATCCAAACCACTTCTTGTTGACCTGAAGATGCTTTATCTAAACTAACTGGTTTCAAAAAACGCTTATGTACCAATTGCTCACCAAAATTACCATGTTCATAATCAGCTTTTAAGATTACTCTAATCTTCTCGCGTAATTGTTTTGCAACAATATTTTCTATTCCTGTTTTTAATTCAAACGCATCAATGACTTCATCTAAACTTTTACCAAATATATAATTGCGTTTGAAGTAATCTATATCTCCTAAAAAAGTTTTTACAAAATAATCTATTTGGTTGTCTTCTGCTCTTTTATCAATTTCTGCAATGAATTTACTTTGTGAAGCAGGTAAAATTGAAGTTATAAGGCTTCGGCTTGCAGGAATGAAAAAATTGGAAAATTCTGCTTTTCTATTAATATCTTTTAGACTATTTTCAAATGTACTAATCCACTTATCTAAAGAAAATTTACTTTTTATTAATGAATTGGAAATGTATTTAAAATCTATAAAACTTTCTTTGATAATATCTAAAATTATTGGATTATTAGTAAATTCAATATTAATTGAGCTTTTATTATCTGGTTTTATCTTGACAGAATAATAGGTTTGCACAAACAAAACATCAAATTCTTCTTTTTTAGTTGAATTAAAAAAATCATAAAATTTTTGTTTTAATTCAATTTTAAGAAGCGCTTGGCAATTATCACTTACTTGTTTAAAATCAATATTATCAAAAGCAATAGAATCATCTTTATGTAACTGTTCCCAAATATATCTGCTTGTTACCCTTGTAATATCTTTAGAAATCGTTTGAAAAAAATACACCAATTTACTAATCGTACTTTTCCCACTCGCTTGCTCGCCAATAATGACAGTAAACGGCTTAATCTCAATTTCGGCATAATCAATTGCTCGAAAATTCTTTATTATAATTTTTGCCATGACTTTTTGATTTTTTGTCAAAAATAAAGAAAAATACTGTCACGCAGAGCGTGATGGCGCAAATTGCGCTCAAGGGGGCTATTACATCCGTTCAGGCATCTCAATCCCCAACAAATCCATGCCTTTGTTCAAAGTATGTGCGACTATTTTTGCCAATTTCAAACGGAAAACTTTTTCCACATCATTGGCTTTCAAAACAGGGACATCGTGCCAAAATTTGCTAAAACCTTTGGCAATATCGTATAAATAATTCGCCAATACTGAGGGGTCATATTGGTTCGCCGCTTCTTCAATGACGCGTGGAAAATCGTACAGTTGAATCGCTAAATTTTTCTCTGTTTCATGCAGTCCCGTTGGCAATTCAGTAATTGAAAAATCAACGCCTGCATTTGTCGCCATTGCTTCCACCGATTTGGCACGCACATATGCATATTGAATATATGGACCTGTATGTCCTTGTAAATCAACGGATTCCTTTGGGTCAAAGACCATGCGTTTCTTTGGATTGACCTTTACGATGTGGTATTTCAAAGCTGCTAAACCGATTTTACGGATAATATCGTTGCGTTCTTCTGCTGAAAAATTGTCAAGCGTATTGCTTTCTGAAGCCGCATTTTTAGCTTCTGAAATCACTTCGTCAATCAAATCATCGGCATCAACGACGGTGCCTTCCCTTGATTTCATTTTGCCAGAAGGCAACTCAACCATGCCATAACTCAAATGAAATAAGCCATCCGCGTAAGGTTCGCCCAACTTTTTCAAAATTTCAAACAACACTTGAAAATGATAATTCTGTTCATCCGCCACGACATAACCGACTTTTCGCGCATGAAAATCATTTTCACGAAGCCTCGCCATGGCAATATCTTGCGTAATATAAACCGAAGTACCATCTGAACGCAAAACCAATTTATGGTCTAATTTCGCATCAGTTAAGTCAATCCAAACCGATGAATCGGGTTTTTGATAAAAAACGCCTTTTTCAATACCATCCTCAATAATGTCTTTTCCAACCATGTATTGGTCAGATTCGTAGTAGATTTTATCAAAATGAACACCTAATTTGTCGTAGGTTTCATTAAAACCTTCATAAACCCAACCATTCATGGTTTTCCAAAGTTCTCGCGTGGTTGAATCATTTGCTTCCCATTTCAAAAGCATTTCACGCGCTTGCTTGCCGAGGTCAGAATAGTTATTGAAATAGTCATTTTTGAAATCTTTGAAAAACTCGTCGGGTGTTTGGTCTGCTTTTTTCTTTGATTCATAAACACTTGAAGCTGAACCTGTTGTTTGCCAACTGGCATACTCTATTTTAAATTTACCTTCAAATAAAACATAGTATTTTCCGACAAAATGGTCGCCTTTTTCAGTCAAGTCCCCATCGGGGGGATTTAGGGGGTTTGAGGGGGTCTCATTATTGCCAAAAAGTTGCCAAGCGAGCATAGATTTACAAATCGCAATACCCCTATCGTTTACAACTTTTGTTCTTACAACATCATAACCTGCCGCTTCTAAAATTTTGGAACATGACCAACCCAAAAGGATGTTCCGAATATGCCCCAAATGCAAAGGTTTATTGGTATTCGGCGACGAAAATTCAATCATCACCCGCGTATCTTTTGAAGGAGAATCGCCAAAATCAGCGTTTTTAGCGGTTTCTGCTACGAAATTTGTCCAAAAACTTTCAGAAATGGACAAATTTAAAAAGCCTTGAATGACATTAAATTTAGAAACTGTCGGTATGTGTTCTGTTAAATAAGTGCCCAATTCTTGCCCAATAACGGGCGGAGCTTTGCGTGCTGTTTTTGCAAAATTAAAAACCGTCACCGTATAATCCCCTTCAAATTCCTTACGGGTGCTGCTACAAATCACGTCATTTGCAGCAATTTCAACGTTATAAAGTTCAGATACCGCTTGCTTTACGGCGTTTTGAATGATAGAAACGATAGTCATAATTCGTTATTAGTTATTGGATATGGGTTATTCGTGGATAGAACGAATAGCCAATAATCAGAAATTTGCCGCAAAAGTAAAAGAATTGCTTGATAGTTATGAATTATGCGGGATTCTAATGAGGTTAAATATGAAGAAAAGACGAACTCATAAATCCGATAGTTCTTGTCGTAGTGCCTTGGAAAGCGATTGTGCGATGAGATTATAACTGTGATTAACCAATTCTTTGATGATTTTATCGTCTAAACCTCGTTCCGTATAGACGGTATTCCAATGTTGTTTGTTCATGTGATAGCCTGGAATGATGTGGTCGGGGTGCTTTTCACGCAATTCAATGGCAAAATCGGGGTTGCATTTGAGATTGATACCACATTCAACAGCATCGAGTCCCATTAAAGCAAATATTTTACCCATCACACGGAACACGAGCGTATCGGGACCAAAAGGCGTGTCCTCCGTAGACGCTTTTTGAGACAGACAATAAAGTCGTAAAGCTTCGATGTTCATAATTAGGCATTAGAAGTATGAGGAATTTTAACAAAAATACGTTACCCTATTTGATTTTACAATTTATTGACTTTCAATGTATTAACTATTCAATATTACATAGAAATATTATTGTTTTCCAACCTTTTCTTTTGTTTCTGAAATGACATCATGAATTGCCCCACGCATACCCATCAGTACAGTCCCTTTGGTTTTTAAAATAATCGTATCGGGCAATTTCCCATAGTTTTTTTTGATATATTGAAGCGAATCCATCAGTTTCGTCTCTAATTTATCTAAAGTCAAAATAGGTTCGCCTAACATAATCATTCCAGTAGAATCAGCGACGATGACCAATGAATCGGTTGGTGTAGGCTCGCCCATATTTCTCGTGATGGTGGCATCCGTTTTCACAGTGGAATCGTCGGTAGATTTGGGTGCTTCGGTACAAGCATATAGGCTGATAACAGCCAAAACTAAGATTAAATATTTCATATTAAAAATTTTAAGTTTTAAATAAAATAATTATCGTGTCACACTAATATCGCCTCGATAACGCTGCATTGAACCATCTTTTTGCTCCAATTCCACATAAAAAGCATAAACATCAATCGGTACAGGCTTTCCATTGACCATACCATCCCACCCCATTTTTTCATTATTAGGTTCAAAATTTGTCCTTGTAAACATCAAAACGCCCCACCTATTATAAACAGATAAAACAAGCACTTGTTTAATACAAGGTGCCGTATAAACTGTAAAATAGTCATTCCTACCATCATCATTGGGGCTAAAAGCATTGGGAATATATACCCCCACACAAGTTTTTACATTCACAGTAATATCATCAAAACGAATGCAGCCATTGACCGTATCACGCGCTTCGAGTTCATAAACCGTCGTTGTTTTAGGTGACACAATGGGATTTAAACAAGATTTACACGGTACTGAAGTGGCAGGTCGCCACGTCAAAAGCACATTATTTGTCGAAGATACTGAGGGGGTCAATTTTACACTATCACCTTTCTCTATAGTCACATCGCTACCAAAACTGACCCTTAAATCCGCTGTTTTGACAATTAAAGTAATATAGGCTTCGCATGAAGTATTTGTTGCAGCAATGGTGTCTTTGTAGGTACCTGCTTGTGTGATGATGCGACCGTTTATTTTTAGCGTATCGCCCGTACATAAAGTAAAATTTCGGGTTTCAGAAATAGGTGCTTCAGTTCGGGCTGTAATGACGAGGATGCTGTCGCATAAAGGTAAATTTCGGCGAATGGTGTCCCTATAATTACCCGCTTTCGTATAGGCTTTTCCATTAATAACAACACCTTTACCTTCACAAAAGAATGTATCAATGACCCTACTTGGTAGCGTATTACATTGCGCTAAAAGGGTATTATTCAAGCAAAGAAGCAAAATAAACATTGCTAAAACATGAGTGATTTTCATGCATTTTATTTTTAAAATCATAAAACAGTAATTGGTAAAACGAGGGTTCAAGATAGATGTTTTTGATAAAAATTCGTTTCCAAATCAATTTTGGTGCATTATTCTTATCTTTAATTTCGGCAAAATGAAGCATATAGATTCTTAATTATCACGTCCCAAAGCCTTGTTTTACTGAGGGGTATAAATTTTATAAAAACATTTGTTACAATCATACATCTCTTCTATTAACAACGCTGTAAATTGTGTTTCATTTTATTAAACAAAAATCCACTACTTATGAAATTAGCAAGTACTATTGCTTTGATTCTCATGGCGTTAAGCTGTCAACCACCTATACCCACAACAGTTGCGACGACAAATACCGCAACCGCAACCTCACAAGATTCTATTTCGGCACCGACAGGCACAATCAATTGCCAAACACAAGGAAAATTGATTGAAAAATTTGAGCAAAACGACGCCACCTTTTTGCGTTTAGGGGATGAAGAAAAGGATTTAGAATGGTTAAAAATTACCTCAAAAAACGGTAAATGCACCATTTTAGACGATGTAAAAACTGCCAACCACTATTCCGTAACCTTTGAAGATTGGGACAAAGACGGTATGAAAGACCGTGTGAATGCTTTAAAATGGGATTATGAAGTTTGTCTTTTTGACAAAACTAAAAATGATTTTTCAAGGCATATTAATGGACGATTTAATGGCAATCAATGGGATTTTGATAAATCTAAAAACTTGAAATATCAATTTTTAGAGAATAAATTGGGCGGCATTTATGAATTGTATCGGTTAGTTGACACCACTAAAACCATTATAGCACAGGTGGCTTATATCACCGATTATGATGACAATGGGCATATTAGAATTGAAATTAGAAAGAATGTTGTTACTTCAGAGGATGCTATAAAATTTGATACTTTAAAAATGGATAGCCAATTATTAGCTGAAATTAAGCCCAATGATGAAGATGGTTATGATGAAAAATTTTTAGAGAAAACAAGAAAGAGTTTAGAAAAGTATTGGCGAAAAAATTTGTCCTTGTTTACGAAATAATTCCAAATTAGATATTTAATGTCTTTATTTCTAATTCCTACTAATACACCACTTAGTATTTTTCCATCCATTCAATATATTGATAGTCAAATGTTTAAAGATAAAGAAATTCGTTGGGGCATCATCGGTGTCGGAGACGTTTGTGAAATAAAAAGTGCACCTGCGATGAACCTCATTGAAAGTTCAAAATTGGTTGCTGTGATGCGACGAGATGCTCAAAAAGCAGCCGATTATGCCCAACGCCATGGTGTTCCAAAATGGTACGATGATGCAGATACCTTGATAAATGACCCAGAAGTCAATGCCATTTACATTGCTACGCCGCCCGATGCACATGAAACTTTCACGTTGAAAGCTGCCGCAGCAAACAAGCCTGTCTATGTCGAAAAGCCTATGGCACGCACATATGATGAATGTTTAAACATGATAAAAGCTTGTGAATCAGCACAAGTACCTTTATTCACAGCTTATTATCGCCGCATGTTGCCCAATTTTTTAAAAATAAAATCGCTTTTAGATGAAGGTGTTATCGGTGATGTGCGTTACGTGAATATTTTACTTAATAAAAAACATCAACCTGACCCCCTCAGTATAAAGGGCCAAAATGACAATTGGCGCGTCAATCCAGACATTGCAGGTGGGGGATATTTTTTTGATCTCGCATCGCACCAATTGGATATTATGGATTTTTTGTTTGGACCTATTCGAGAAGCTCAAGGTTTTAAGCACAACCAAGCTCATTTTTATCCTGCGGAAGACATTGTTATAGGTTCTTTTTATTTCGAAAATGGCGTTATAGGTACGGGCAATTGGTGTTTTACCACGTCTGAAATTTCAGAAAAAGAAGTGACAACCATTGTCGGCAGTAAAGGTCAAATTAGTTTTCCATTTTTTGGAAACAATACTGTTACATTAGAAATTGAAGGAAAAGAAACAGAAATTATGACTTTTGAGATGCCAAAACACATTCAGCAGCCACTCATTCAGACAATAGTTGATGAACTTTTGGGAAAAGGAAAATGTCCGAGTACAGGTATTTCAGGCGCAAGAACGAATAAAATCATGTCGCTTTTTAAAAGAATCTATGTTTAATTCAGCAATTCGTAAATCCCTGCAATACCTTGTCCACCACCCACACATGCTGTCACCATACCATATTTACTACCGCGACGACGCATTTCGTTGAACAACTGAACCGATAATTTTGCACCCGTACAACCAAGTGGATGACCCAAAGCAATGGCACCTCCGTTGACATTTACAATATCTGGATTCAAACCCGCTTGTTGAATGACCGCCAATGATTGCGCCCCAAACGCTTCGTTGAGTTCAATCAAATCAATGTCTTGAAGTTTCAAACCAGCTTGCGACAATGCTTTTGGTATCGCTGCACAGGGTCCAATGCCCATAATAATTGGCTCAACACCTGCCACTGAACAACTCGCCATCCGTGCAATAGGCTTTAAACCCAATTTTTTGACCATTGTACCAGACATAACCAGTACAAAAGCTGCACCGTCAGAGGTTTGCGAGGAGTTACCCGCGGTGACAACACCACCATCTGCGAACGCTGGACGCAGTTTGGCTAACCCCTCAGTCGTGGTGTCTCTACGGACACCTTCGTCGGTATCAATAATGAATTTTTTAGATTGGCGTTTGTCATTGGCAACAAAAACCTCTTCAACCTCGACGGGAACAATTTCTTCTTTGAACAAACCGCCATCAATAGCCGCCGCTGCTTTTGCATGAGATTGCGTAGAAAATGCGTCGGCTTGCTCACGACTGATATTAAATTTTTTCGCCACAGCTTCAGCGGTCAAACCCATACCTACGACATAATCAGGCGTATCCATAGCCACTTGATAAGAAGGCGCGAGTTTATAACCCGTCATAGGTATAAGAGACATACTTTCAGTGCCACCAGCGATATAACATTCGCCCATATTTGCCTTAATTTTAGCCACAGCTATTGAAATTGCCTCCAAACCTGAAGCGCAATATCGATTTATGACAAACCCGGGTGTTTCTTTACCCAACGCCCGTAACGAAATTTGACGACCCACTTGTAAACCTTGTTCACCTTCTGGATTGGCGCAACCGACAATCACATCATCAACGAGTAAAGGGTCTAATTCGGGCACAGAAGCCATGAGGTGTTTAATAATATTGACTGCTAAATCATCAGAACGATAATGTCTAAAACCACCGCGTCCTGCTTTTCCAACTGCTGAGCGAAACCCCGCTACAATATATGCATCTTCCATAATTTTTAATTTTATTTATCTATAAATAATTGAATATCAAATTTTTATACTAAAAATACTGAGGAGTCATTTTGGAATCTTATCTAAATCAACAAAAGCCAAATCCAAATAAACATCTTTCAAATGGTCGAAATCTTTATCCGTTGTCAATAATGTTAGTCCTAAAACGGAAGCCGTTGCTGCAATCCACAAATCATTTTTACCCATTTTTCGAGCCGATGAACCAAGTGGTTTTGATGCTAATTTACCTTCACTAAACGCATCTATTTCAGCATATCTTTCTATAATTTCGTTGACATTAATATCTGCTTTTAAAAAATCTCGTAATATTGATTTAGCAACTTCCATCTTAATAGAACCCCACTGCCGTTTTAATGAAATTGCCTTTAGTTCACCTTCAGTTACAACTGAAATGACAGAAGTTGATTCACCTGATATTGGATTATAGTTTGAGTCTATATACTTATATCGTGAATCGTTGCGAACATAAAGCATCAAAATATTAGTGTCTAACAAGTATCTTTTCATCCCCTTAAATCATTTAGTAATTCTTCAATTGGGTCTTGAATGTCTAATTCTTTTACCAATTTATCTAATCGAGCGCGGTCAATACCTTTATAATTTTGTTCTCTTATCAAATCTTCAACGGTTATTTTTTCTCGTGATGGTTTGATAACTCGATTGAATAAATCATTTTCAGAAGATACTTTTTGAAGCATTTCTTTGATTGAATTTAAAATCGCTTCGTCATTCGTTTTGACAATTTCAGCAAGAATTTCGTATTTTAATTTCTCTATTGTCATTTTTCATTATTTTTAAATATTAAAAAAATTACATTTTCGATTTTTCAGACGCATTCCACCACTCTTCATTTTCCCAAATTTCTTTCCAACCCAAACTTTGATATTTCTTATTAATTTCTACTTCACGCTCACCCATTGAGAAATCTTTTAAGATATCATTGCCAAAAGCGAATAAATCGGCTGCAAAAATGACAGGTTTGACCATATCCTTTTTCGTATAACTTGTCCAATTGCCATCAAAACGGTAGCCACCACCACTGCTTGGAAGTTGTTTTGAATAAAACCACAAACTGGGGAATGTATTTAGGCTATTCGTTGAAAATTCAAACTTCACAGTTCCTTTAAATTGACCTGCATACGCACTGGCTTTGTCTTCATCAAATTGAAAAACACCTTCGGCAGCATACATTTTGGTTACGCCCATATCGACCATCTCGGATGTATCAATATTTAGGTCTTCAAAAGAACGTAAACGATTGATTTTAAACGTGCCTTCGAAAGGTGTAATTACTTTTTTATGTCTGTCGCGTCCTTTGACGTGATATACTGAGGGGTCAATTATATCTTGCGTACAAGCATCAAAAATAAACTCTATCCGATAACGGTCTTCACCATAAAAACCATTAACTGGATATTGGTATTCACTTACAAACAAACTATCTAAGCGATTTGTTTTCAAATACGCCATCGCTTCTTGTGCATTTAACTCTTTGAATTTCAAGGGTTTAATGGGTGCAGATGAATCAGCTAAAAGTGAATCAACCGCTTCTTTATGCGTTGTAGCCATCGGATTTGCTATAGCCGCTTTTTGAATGGGCATACTGTTTTTATTAATACATTGCGTGATACAAATCACGGCTGCTACAAACATGGGAATCAATATGAGTTGTTTTTTCATCGTGCTAAAAGTTTTTTTAATGATGAATAATTTTGTAATTAATTGATTATCAACATTTAGTAAATTTAAAAATCTTACTAAATGTAAGCGTTTATTTCTAAAAAAAACGATTTTATACTGAGGGGGTGCTTTGTTTACTTTTTGTTATCCAATATTTAGCTAAACCAAAATATATCAGTGTTTCAGCAATCAATAAATTGCCGACCCACGACAACCAAGTGACCGTCAAATATGTCTCAATCGGCTTAGTTTCAAAGAGATACACCATAAAATAACTTTCGGTACGAAGGCTCATTGCGGCTATAGTTATGGCATAACTTCTAAGCATCATTTCAGAATGTCGGACAAAACGCTGTTTCATCACTTCGTGCCATGCCGCATAAGTGGCAAACCACCAAACAAGGCATTGCAGTGTAAAACCCACTTTTGCCGCCAAACCACCATTGGCAAATGCGGCTAAAACCAAGCCCGAAGGTGCTGCAAACAATAGAATTGAACCGATATAAATTTTGCCAATGAAGCGATGAATCTGCGGTTTTTTCTTCAATAATGAAGGAAAAAACTGAAAAATACCGCCGCCAATAGCTAAAACGCTCGTCGTAATGTGGATATAAAAAGCCCACATAAAATAATTTTTATCGAGAACGGGGTCAGGTTTTGTACCCAAAAAATTAATCGCTCTTTCAAAACTTAAATACGGCAACACTTTTGTCACCATGATGCCCGTGAAAATCAGAATCCAAGCGGCGAAAAGGTAGCCGATAGTTTTTAGTAGTAGGTTTTTATACATCTTTAGGTGAATATTACTTTGGAATTTTTTCCAAATCAACGAAAGCCAAGTCGAGATAAACATCCTTGAGATGATTAAAATCTTTATCGGTTGTTAATAAAGTTAAACCTAAAACAGAAGCTGTTGCTGCAATCCACAAATCATTTTTACCCATTTTTCGAGCTGAGGTACCACGTGGCTTAGATTTTAATTTACCTTCGCTGAAAACGTCTATTTCTGCATAACGATGAATGATTTTTTCATCGTAAATATCCGTAATAAGGAAAAGCTCATTCAACTTATCTAGTTCAGACAAACGACGTTCACCCCAACCATTTCGAGTAGCAAGCGATAAAATTTCACCCCAGCCGACAACAGAAACAACATTGTCTGAAATAATAGACAAATCATAAATCGTATTGATTGTCTCCCAGTTTTTATCTTGCCGAAAAAAAAAGAGTAGTATGTTTGTATCAAATAAATAAGTTTTCATTTTGTTAATTGAGCTATTAGTTCTTCAGCGGATTCTTGAATATCGAGCGATTTAGCCCATTCATTTGCCTTTTTCCAATCCGTTCCTTTGAAATTTTGCTCGCGTTTTATATCCTCTAATGTTGTATTGCCTCGTCGAATAGGTCTAAAAATGCGTTTTGCATTTTCTTCTGGAATAGGTAATTCATCGAGAAAAATCAGAAAGCGTACTAATTTATCTACATCTGTTATAGTTTGAACCCGACTAATCAGATGCTTTTGCAATGACTCGATTGTTGTTATCTCTAATGTATTTTCCATTTTTTATCTTTATTTTTTGTCAAAAATACAGATTTTTCTTTTAAAAACATAAAAATACAGAGGGGCCAAAACTCAACCCCTCAATATTTTATCTATACGGAACAAGTTCCGCTCTACTATTTTAATTCCGCAACGGCTTATTATTCGTCAACATATATTGTATGCGTTCTAATGTCTTTTGCTCGCCGCAAAGCGATAACATGGCTTCGCGTTCGATGTCCAAAAGATATTGCTCACTCACTTTTTGTTGACCCGTTAAGTCACCGCCACATAAGACAAAAGCGACTTTTTTAGCAATTTTAATGTCGTGTTCGGACGCATATCGACCCAAATACAAAGAATGAGCCGCCACATATAAAGCACTCAAACCATTGCGACCCATAACCAAAATATCCTTACGTGGTTGTTTTTGTATATAGGTATCAGCCATTTCCAACACCTTTTTCTTCGCATCTGCAATGTTACGGTCTTTATTCAACACAATTGTATCTTTTTGATGCTGTAAATAGCCATAATTGAAGGCTTCGTGCGCAGAAGTTGCTACTTGTGCTTGGGCAATTGTCTTAAATTTTTCAATGATGGTAGGTATTTGAACATCACCTTCAAAAAACGCATCACTGGCACGAACGGCGAACTCTTTAGTGCCACCACCAGCGGGCAAAATACCCACACCGACTTCAACCAAACCCATATAAGTTTCGCCCGCAGCAACAACACCATCAGCGTGCATTGAGAACTCACAAGCACCACCGAAGGCATATCCTTGCGTGGCGATGACGACAGGAATAGCTGAATAGCGAATCCGCATAGACGTTTGTTGGAAATAATTGACGGCAAAATTGAGTTCGTCCCATTCTTGTTGATAAGCCAACATCGCAATCATCATCAAATTGGCACCGACAGAGAAGTTTGTGGCATTGTTGCCAATGACCAAACCCTTCCAACCTTGCTCTTCCGCGATTTGTATCGCATCGTTGATGCCTTTCAAAACGCCTTCACCGATAGAGTTGGCTTTCGACCTAAATTCTAAACATAAAACGCCGTCACCGATGTCGTGAAGTACCACTTCGGGATTTTCATATACGGCTTTTTTATCGCGATAATTATCCAAAACGATGAAATCTGAACCGCCTGGCATCGCTTGATATGCCTTTGTGTTGGGATTATAGTATTTTTTAACACCATTTTCAGATGTGTAAAAACTTGTAAAACCAGCCGCCAACATCTCTTTTACCCAAAGGGCAATGACTTGTCCGTCAGCCTCTGCTGCTGCTATACCTTCTGTTATGCCTATGACATCCCAATACTGGAAAGGACCAAAGTCCCATGCAAAACCAGCGCGCAAAGCATCGTCAATGGCATATAAAGAGTCAGAAATTTCAGGTACACGGTTTGAAACATAAGCGAATAAACCCGCTAAAGAACGGCGAATGAGCTCTCCACCTTTGTCTGTTTGCTTGAATAATGTGCGCAAACGGTTTGGCAAATCCTCGATTTGCTTTGCGAGAGCGATAGATGGTAAAGAGGATTTTACTGAGGGGGCATATTCCAAGGTTTCTAAATTCAAAGCCAAGACGATGGGACGACCATTGGCATCTTTTTCAGCCGTTTTTTTGTAAAAACCCTGCCCTGATTTGTTACCAAAAAACTTATTATCAATCAAATATTGTTGATATTTAGGAATATCGAACGCACCTGCTTGCTCATCATTGGGGCAATTGGCTTTGATGCCTTTTATGACATTGACAGCCGTATCATGTCCAACCAAATCACCCAGACGGAAGGTTCCAGTTTTAGGACGACCAATGGCAGGACCTGTTAAAGCATCAACATCTTCAATCGTTAAACCGATTTCAGTCGTCAATTGATAAATTTTTGCCATTGCGTAAACGCCAACTCGATTGGCGATAAATGCAGGTGTATCCTTGCACAAAACCGTGGTTTTACCCAAAATACGGTCTCCGAAGTGCATAAAGAAGTCAATTACTGAGGGGTCTGTTTCGGGTGTTGGAATAACTTCCAGAAGGCGCATATAACGCACAGGGTTAAAAAAATGCGTACCACAGAAGTTTTTGCGGAAGTCCTCTGAACGTCCCTCTGCCATCATGTGAATCGGAATACCTGATGTGTTTGAGGTCACTAAAGTACCTGCCTTTCGATATTTTTCGACTTTTTCAAAGACTTGTTTTTTGATGTCCAAACGTTCTACAACGACTTCTATTATCCAATCCGCATCAGCAATTTTAGGCATATCATCGTCAAAATTGCCGAGTGAAATACGAGACGCAAAGGCTTTGTCGTATATAGGCGTTGGTTTAGATTTTAGGGCTGTGTCAAATGCTGCTTGAACGATACGATTGCGTTGTTTAGGGTCTTTTTTTTGCTCATCAGTGAGGTCAAAAGGAACGATATCGAGCATCAAAACTTCGATTCCGACACCCACCAAATGAGTAGCGATACCAGAACCCATTAAACCTGAACCGAGGACGACTACTTTTCTTATTCTTCTATTCATAATTATTTAGTTGATTTACATTGGTTTACGAATAAGTTATATTGTATCAAAACAATAATTAGCGAAAATTCGCTATTTTATTGCAAAGTTAATATCTCAAAAAGGTAAAAAAGAATATTAAGCCATATTTTTCTTTTCGATGGACATGATAACTGGATTTTATGGGTTTACATGATTTGAAGATTTATATTTTTTATCTATCTCAACTATTAGACATTTTATAAATACACAAATAAAAAGAACCCCCTCAGTATAATGCACATACTGAAGGGGTTCTTTTTATTTGTGTATAAAAATGCTTATTTTATTTTTTTAATGACATCTAAAAGCAAACCCGTTTTTGTAGCTATTTCATTATCAGAAAGACCTTCTTTCAACATTTTCACTGTTAAAAAATAGGCTTGTTGCGTTTCTTCAACAAAACCTAAAGACACATCTGCTAAATCTGCAATCATCTCCATCGAAAATTTATCTTTTTTCAAAAGATGTATGACAAGGAGTTGGTCTTTCAACAAAACCCCTTTTTCGATTCCTTTTTCGATTCCTTTTTCAATTCCTTGATTAAAGCGAACATCTTTATTCAAATCATATACGAGTGGCATAGTATCTATTGTTTTAGTTAATAATGGTTGCAAATTACGCAAGTCTGACAATATTTCCAA
>JAYTUQ010000329.1:0-1291 GCA_043744455.1 Saprospiraceae bacterium
TAAATGCCCCCAAATGTACACTTGAGGATTTTAAATCTTTGATTTCTCCTGCAGCTGAACCGTTTTTAGAGCAAATGGCTTTGAAAAGCCGTCAAATAACGCAAAAAAGGTTTGGAAAGACCATTCAACTATTTGCACCGATGTATTTGAGTAATGAATGCCAGAATATTTGCACCTATTGTGGGTTCAGTTTTGATAACAAAGTGCGGCGAAAAACGCTTTCTGGCGTAGAAATCATGAGAGAAATAGAAGTCATTAAGCAAGGTGGTTTCAACCATATTTTGCTGGTGACGGGTGAAGCCAACCAAACTGTGCATCTCGATTATTTTTTAAAAGCCATTGAACTCATTAAGCCACATTTTGCCAATATTTCAATCGAAGTACAGCCACTCGAAACTGATGAATACAAGACATTACAAGAGGCGGGCATTTATTCCGTTTTGGTTTATCAAGAAACTTACCACAAAGAAATTTATAAAACCTATCATCCGAAAGGAAAAAAATCTAATTTTTCATATCGGCTCAATACGCCCGACAGAATTGGTGCAGCAAAAATGCACAAAATTGGTTTAGGAGTGTTATTGGGTCTGGAGGATTGGCGAGTTGACACATTTTTTTGCGCTTTACACCTCGAATATTTACAAAAAAAATATTGGGAAACAAAATATTCTGTGTCTTTCCCGCGTATGCGACCTGCAGAAGGCATTATTGAACCGAATGTGATTACAACAGATAAGAATACAATTCAGCTGTTAACGGCTTATCGCCTTTTCAATCATGACGTTGAACTTTCTGTTTCTACACGCGAATCCGAATTTTTTAGAAACAATGTCATTCCTCTCGGTGTAACCACAATGAGTGCAGGTTCTAAAACAAACCCTGGAGGCTATGTTGTAGAACCCGAATCATTGGAGCAATTTGAAATAAGCGATAACAGGAGCGTGGTTGAAATGAGTCATATTATCACTCAATCTGGATACGAACCCGTATTTAAAGATTGGATATCCTTCTGAGCCATAAACAATCACTTTTGACCATAAATGCTTGTCTTTTACAACAAAAGCATAAAATCTATTTGAAAACCTTTTCCTATCCAAAAACATCTGAATTAATGTTTTTGCTGTCACTACCTACATGAAGTCCAAAATGTAGGTGTTATTATACCTATTGAAACAATCTTGTTGCTCAAAAAGATGGCTCTGTGACAATTTTAGCGGCAACTAATTTTTGAACGCAAAACATCTTGCTCTAAAGTGTTCAAAATTAGTCATATTAAAGGTGAATCTTTTTA
>JAYTUQ010000330.1:0-19288 GCA_043744455.1 Saprospiraceae bacterium
ATCGCCTACGGCTGATACTTTTTCAAGTGTGGAAATATCGTATTTATACTCTATCTCACGAACAATTGCTTTGACCGTATTCGAGCCATTTTGAAGCAACAATTTAGAACCTTCATGCAAAGCTTGACGCTCATCGAACCAGCAAATATGCGCTTCAATTTCTCTTGAAACCAACGCTTGCGATGCCTCTGCAATCACGACGATTGAGTCACCACGCGAAATATCTATATCATCTGCCAAATGTAAGACCACCGATTGACCAACATGCGCAGTTTTTACATCTTGCAAATTGGTTTCAATGCGTACAATCATACTTTCAATACCAGAAGGCAAAACGGCGACTTTATCTCCCACACGATACACACCACTTTGAATCCGACCCGCATATCCACGATAATCATGATGTTCTTCGTCCCGTGGACGAATGACATATTGCACTTGAAAACGCGCATCTGTTTCATTTGTATCAACTGTAACTTCCACGTTTTCAAGATATTCTAACAATGTGCCGCCCTCAAACCATGCCAAATTTTTTGATTTGTCAACGACATTATCGCCATTCAAAGCTGAAAGTGGAATGAATTTCACATCTTTTAATCCCAACTGCGCCGCCAAAATTTTATAATCTGCAACAATTTGCTCAAATACTGAGGGGTTAAAACCGACCAAATCCATTTTATTAATGGCAACAACAATACGCGGAATACCCAAAAGAGATGTAATTAATGAGTGTCGACGCGTCTGCTCAATCACCCCTTGACGGGCATCAATCAACACAATCGCTAAATCGGCATTCGATGCACCAGTCACCATATTACGTGTATATTGCACATGACCAGGCGCATCAGCGATGATAAACTTGCGTTTTTTTGTCGTAAAATATTTATATGCTACGTCAATCGTAATGCCTTGTTCGCGTTCAGCCCGTAATCCGTCTGTCAACAACGACAAGTCAATCGTTCCATTGGCTTTATTCTTCGTCTGACGCTCGATAGCATTCAAAATATCAAGAGAAACGGCTTGTGAATCGTACAATAAACGCCCGATGAGGGTTGATTTACCATCATCTACACTACCGCATGTTATAAATCTTAGAATGTCCATTTTATTTACTATTTTTTGATTTTTTTTGTAAAAAATGTTTGCGAAACGCTTAAATCTCTTTAATTTGTAAAAAATTAAGAAAATGGACGCACTTCAAAGTATCACATTCGAATTACCTGTTAAGGATGCAGAACGTTTTGAAAAACTCCCTGCCCAAGAACGTCTAATTTTTATCCGACTATTAAGCCAATGGCTTAATAGTGAAAAATTAGATTTAAAAACAGTAATGGATTTCGTCAGTTATCGTGCTCAAAAACGGGGCTTAACACCTGAGATTTTAAAGCAAATACTACAAGAAGAAAATCCATAAATTTAAAATACCCACACTGTGAGAAAAAATATCGTCCTTGATACAAACACTGTAATAAGTGCCATGCTTTCCCCCAATTCAATCGCTAATCAAGCATTTGTTAAAGCTAATGATACTTATCAAATTGTACTTTCCACACCCATTTGGGAAGAATTTTATCATGTTTGCTCTCGCCCCAAGTTCAATAAATATCTTGATGAATTTGACCGATTACTTTTCATTACTTCATTGAAACAAAACGCTCTTTTCGTAGAACCTATCCAAGTAATTACCGATTGTCGCGACCCAAAAGACAATAAATTTCTCGAACTTGCAATAGAAGCCGAAGCTCTTTTTATAGTTACAGGTGATGATGATTTACTCGTTTTAAATCCTTATCGGGGTGTTACTATCCTAAAATCGGGTGGTTTTTTAGCTCTTGACTTGTCTCTATACTGAGGGGTCAATAAAAACATTTTTACGCTTTTACTGCCTTTTATTTCAAATTAGAAATAACCGTTCTTTTTACGGTCTTCCATACCTGCTTCTGAAATTCTATCATCTAAGCGGGTTGCACCACGTTCCGACACTTTTGCGGCTGTTATATCTATGATAATATCGTCCAATGTAGCAGCATCACTTTCAACAGCTGCGGTACAAGTTGAGTCGCCAACAGTTCGGAAACGGACACTGCGAACGACGATTTCATCTTGATGATCTAAACTAATATGTTCTGTTACCGCCAATAATTGTCCGCCATCTGTCACCACGCACGTGCGTTCGTGTGCAAAATAAATAGAAGGTAGCTCAATATTTTCGCGTTTGATATAGTTCCAAATGTCCAATTCCGTCCAGTTTGAAATGGGGAAACAACGCATGTTTTCGCCTTTGTCCAACTTACCATTATATATTGACCACAATTCAGGACGTTGTTTTTTCGGATCCCATTGACCAAACTCGTCGCGGTGGCTGAAAATACGCTCTTTTGCACGGGCTTTTTCCTCGTCTCGACGTGCGCCACCGACACATGCGTCGAATTCAAATTCTTCAATCACATCGAGTAAAGCATACGTTTGAAGCGCATTTCTGCTTGGAAATTTGCCTTTTGCATCTTGTAAACGATGTTTTTTAATAGAATCCGACACTTGGCGAACGATGAGTTTTTCGCCAAATTCAAGAGCCAATTTGTCGCGAAAGTCAAGGACTTCTTGAAAATTATGACCCGTGTCAATATGCACCAATGGAAAAGGAAACTTACCCGGACGGAAAGCCTTTAAAGCCAAATGTGCCAACACAATTGAGTCTTTGCCACCCGAAAACAACAAAGCAGGACGCTCAAACTGACCCGCTACTTCGCGTAAAATATGGATTGATTCTGACTCCAATTGGTCGAGATAGTCCCATCGTGTATGAGACTTTGAGGGTTTTGCTATGATGTTAAAAATGGGTGGTTCAGGCATTAGTAGTGTTGACATAAAATTATATTTTGTTTGATAATTAATTGATTTTTAATTACTTGCACTTGCTTCTAACTGCATAATCCCACTCAATTCGCTTGCGGTAATATGCAAACCACATTCTTTTTTTGAGGCATCTTCCCACCACCAACGTCCGGCGCGAAAGTCTTCGCCTGGCGTAATCGCTCGTGTACAAGGTGCACAACCGATGGAAACAAAACCTTTATCGTGGAGTGGATTGTAAGGAATGCCATTTGATGCGATAAAGTCGCGCACCTCATCAAAAGACCAATCAAAAATGGGATGAAACTTGATAAGTTCGTGCGCTTCATCCCATTCAAGGTTAATCATATCGTGGCGATTTGGTGATTGCTCGGCACGTATGCCTGTAATCCAAATTTGTTGTCCTTTCAATGCTCTATTCAATGGCTCAACTTTGCGGATGTAGCAGCATTCTTTTCTGTTTTCGACGGAATCATAAAAACTGTTCGGCCCTTTTTGACGAACCAAATTTTGTACCCCCTCAGTATTTGGATAAAAAACATCAATGGTCTGCCCGTATTTCAACAAAGTTTTATTCCACGTTGAATAAGTTTCTTGAAAATTCCGACCCGTATCGAGTGTAAAAACACGAATGGGTAGTTTATTGGAAAAAATAAAGTGTGTAATCGCTTGATCTTCAATGCCAAAACTTGTTGAAAAAGAAACTTGATTGGGGTATGCTGCTGCGAGAAAACTCAATTGTTCTGTTATACTCTTGCCTACTATGGTTTCAGCTATTTCATTTAAAATTGTCATTGACGATACGTTTTTATTTATTCTTGCAAAAAGTTGACCACTTTTTCGTTCTTATAGGGGTTTTATAAAATCTAATCCTACAAATTTTATAGAATTAATAGCACAAAGATAAAGGCACTTTGTTCATATTATCAAATTTTTGGGGAGAAAAATTTATTTCCGTTTTATATTTCAAAATTTAAAAATATTCAATATTTTATTCATAAAATCATTCTTATTCAGAATAAAATTTGTAGGTATTCAAAATGCATGGCGCACATAAAACCTTTGACACTCATTGGCTAACAGCTACAAAAAGTGGGTATATGTCTTATGTATCACTTAAGTTCTTCTAAATATTTAAAGGGAATGGACAACCAAAATGAAGCATAAAAACATTTTTACTGCAAAATGTTTTTACGCTTTGACTGCAAAGCGTAAATTATCGATGATTGTCTCAACTAAAATGGGTAGTTCTGGCTTTGCAGCGATATGGACATTTTGGGCTTTGATTTTCTTTTTTAGGTAAGTCGCAGTTGTTTTGCCGAGTGTAAAAAACGGCATTTCGGGGTTGAGTTTATTATTTATGAGAAATGAATCCACGGCACTTGTGCTAAAAAAAACAATGGCATCATAAGGTGTGCGGATACTGAGGGGGGTCCATTCGGTACGATAAACCACGAGTTCTTGAACTTCGACATTGTTTTTAATCAAAATATTGGGCAAATCGGGCAAACGCAAGTTGCCGCACACAAAAGTTACATGGTTAATATCTCTTTTCTTTAATATAGCTCGTGCTAATAGTTTTGCGGAGTCCGCCGTTAAGTTTGGCGTATGATTAAATTTTTGTAGCATCGTCTTAGTAGAACCAGAGATGGCATGACATTGGGTCAAATGCGGTAGTTTAAGTCTTTGATTATCAAGGGTTTGGAAAAATATGCGGACAGCATTTTGGCTTGTAAAAACAAGATGTTGTGATAAACCAGAACGAATTGCCCTCAAAACATCGTCGGATACTGAGGGGGTATATCTTAGAAAACTGGTTTCCGTAAAATCCAATTTTGCTTCGTTCAATGTGTGTCGCGAAGCTTCATCAATGGGTCGAGTGAATAATATTTTAGTCATGTATTTTTCTTTGTTGCACAATTGTTTATTTGAGTATCATCTATATAAAAATAGCTATACACCTGGCCTTATTTATTTCTCAAAACTGAAGTAATCTCATTGAGTTGACGAACTTTTTCAGTGAAATCGCCCGTCAAAGTCTGTCTTATTTCTCTCAAATTGTCAAATACCTGTTCCAATTCATCTGGGAAAGCATCTTCAAGGACTTCACGAATGCGTTTTGCCAAGGTCGGTGATTTGCCATTTGTAGAAATCGCCAACTTCAAACTTCCTTTTTTCACAACAGAACCCAAATAAAAATCACAGAAATCGGGCGTATCAGCTACGTTACATATAATGCGTCGTTCCCTCGCCCACCCTTTTATTTGTTGGTTCAAAGGTTTATCATTTGTGGCTACAATGACTAAGTCTTTTTCCTGTAAATCGTCTGTTTCAAATCGCTTAAAAACCAATTTAACATTGGGATATAGCTTAGAAAAAGCAACAATTTCTTCTCTAATTTCAGGTGAAACAAGTGTTATATCAGCATGAGGGCTGTTCTCCAAAACAGCGGTTATCTTCTCTAAACCCACATAACCGCCCCCAACAATGAGCAATTGCAATTGGTGCATTTTGACAAAAATCGGGAATAATTGATTTTTAGGTTCAAGAAAATGATTTGTTATACTAATTTCTTCTGCTTCAATAAATGGGGTGTTTGAATCAGTTTTTTCCAAAAACTCACCTGCAACTTTTCCAATAACAATAATAGCAGGTGCTTTAATCCTGTTTTCGAAGACAATAGATTCAATTGTTTGTATTGTTCCAAAGACTGCTTTTTCATTGGGTAAAGTACCATTTTGAATTATCGCCACTGGCAAAGAGTCTTTTCCTTCGGCTTTGAAGCACGCAACTATAGTGTTTAGATTGTTCAACCCCATCAAAATAACAATTGTGGCATCCGTTTTTACTGCAAACCGTAAATCCTGCGAAATGTTTCCGTCCGTTGTCGTTCCTGTCAATACCCAAAAACTATCACTCAATCCACGCCGCGTAACTGGAATACCGACCGAAGCGGGTACTGCAATCGCTGACGAAATCCCTGGTACGATATTAACCTCAATGCCTCTTTCTTGTGCATATTGCATTTCTTCATGCCCTCGTCCGAATACAAAAGGATCGCCTCCTTTTAAACGGACAACGTGACCATATAGTAATGCGTTTTTTATACATAAATCATTGATTTCTAATTGATTATACGTATGTTTATCTGCTCTTTTTCCTACAAAAATCTTTAGACATGCTTCTGAAGTATAAGCTAATAATTCCTCATTGGCTAGAGCATCATACAACACAACATCAGCCGATTGCAAGGCTTTCATACCTTTAATCGTTATCAAGTCGGGGTCACCTGGTCCCGCACCAACCAATGTTATCTTCGGATTTTTCATTTTTATCGCCTTTGAGTGTTTTGAACGGTTTTGGTGTCACAAAGTTAAGCCTTTTGCAGGTGTAGAAAATGTCCTCTCTGTTAACTGGTAGCAGAGAGAATTATATTTCAAAATAGAGTTATTTTATTTAAATATATTTTGTTTATCTAAAATAATTAAAATATAATTTTGATAGCCAAAATACTGAGGGGTGTTAAATAGTTATACCATAATCCCTCAAAGCAGACTGTAATTGATGCGCAGATTGAAAATGGATACTCTTAATGCCTACTGCTTCTGCACCTTTTACATTTGCGAGCGAATCATCAATGAAAACAGCTTCTGATGGTGATACTTCGTAGCGTTCAAGTAAGGTATCGTAAATTTTTGGAAAGGGTTTGCGTGTCCGTTCAAAGCCACTAACGACAATACCCTCAAACCAATGTAAGAAATCGAAGGTGTCTAAAGCAATCGGAAATGTCTCAGCAGACCAATTCGTAAGAGCCAAAACACGGTATTCTGGATGGTCAATCAGTTCTTTCAATAGGGCAACCGTTTCGTTTAATGCACCCCCGAGCATTTCTGTCCAACGCCCGTAGTAAGCACGGATTTCGGATTCCCATTCTGGAAATTCTGCAATTTTTAAAGCTGTTGCTTCAGCAATAGATCTTCCTGCATCCTGTTCTACATTCCAGTCATGGGTGCATACATTTTGGAAAAAGAATTTTCGTTTTTGTTCATCTGGAATCAATTCCTTAAAAACATATTCAGGGTTCCAGTCAATAAGTACACCACCCAGATCGAAAATAATGGTTTTAATCGTCATTGTTAAAATTTAAAGTTTAGACATTTTAGGCGCAAAGTTAAGCAGTCATTGGGCAATAATTGCCATGAGTCATTATAACAAATAATTTTATATAAATGAGCTGTAATTAAAAAGGTGCCCAGTTTAGGAAATATTTTATAACAGTAGAAACATTTTGCAGTAAAAATGTTTCTACTGTTTGCAGCAAAAATGTTTCTTATTTTGGTTTAAAAACCCTTGCGGCTTTAACGGCTAATTGCCATCCTTTATAGAGTTTAACAGCTTCTACTCGCTTCATTTTGGGCTTAAATGCTGTTTCTAACTGCCAATTTGTCGAAATATCAGCATAATCTTTCCAAAAACCAACGGCTAAACCTGCCAAATAGGCGGCGCCTAATGCTGTTGTTTCTTGAACGACAGGTCTTTCGACCCTCGTGCCCAAAAGGTCAGATTGAAATTGCATTAAAAAGCCGTTTTTCACAGCACCACCATCCACACGTAAGGCTTTGAGTTTGATGCCTGAATCCTTTTCCATAATGCTTAAAACGTCTTTTGTTTGGTAAGCAATGCTTTCTAAAGTCGCTCTGATGAGTTGTGCTTTGCCCGAACCGTGTGTTAATCCAAAAATAGCACCACGCACCTCTGAATCCCAATAGGGTGTACCGAGACCGACAAAAGCGGGGACGACATAAACACCATCGCTGCTAAGAATGCTCTTGGCATACCCCTCAGTATCGGCAGCATCTTTGACGAGTTCGACTTCATCGCGCAGCCATTTAATCGCCGAACCCGCTACAAATATGGAGCCTTCGAGCGCGTATTCCACCTTTCCACCCACGCCCCAAGCAATGGTTGTTAGCAATCCGTTTTTTGAAGCTACAGCTTTTTCTCCTGTATTCATCAACATAAAACAGCCTGTACCATATGTATTTTTTGCCATGCCTTCGGTAAAACACGCTTGTCCGAACAATGCCGCTTGTTGGTCTCCCGCAATACCTGAAACTGGAATACCTGCAAAACCTACGATTCCAGCATCAGCTATACCATAGACAATTGAGGAGTCCATAACGCGTGGCAACATGGATTTTGGTACGGTCAAAGCAGTCAATAATTCATCATCCCAATTCAAGTCATGAATATTATAAAGCATTGTACGTGAAGCATTTGTGTAGTCCGTAGCGTGTACTTTTTCCGTTGTTAAGTTCCATAAAATCCAAGAGTCAATAGTGCCAAAAAGCAGATGACCTGTTTCCGCATCAGCCCTTGCACCTGTCACATTGTCGAGCATCCATTTGACTTTTGTGCCTGAAAAGTAAGCATCAATTAACAAACCTGTTTTGGCGCGTACAGTAGGTTCAAGACCTTGTTTTTTGAGTTCATCGCAAATGCCCATCGTTTGTCGGCTTTGCCAAACGATGGCGTTGTAAATGGGTTTTCCCGTTCTTTTATCCCACACGACGGTCGTCTCTCTTTGATTGGTGATGCCAATGGCAGCAATATCGGAGGCATTTACTTCACGCAGAACTTCACGAACGACATTTTGGACGGATTGCCAAATTTCTTCAGCATCGTGTTCAACCCAACCTGGTTTTGGGAAATACTGTTTAAATTCTTGTTGCGAAACAGCTATGATGTTTCCTTTTTTATCAAAAACAATGGCACGGCTACTCGTTGTGCCTTGATCAATGGCGAGAATGTATTTTTTAGACATATTCCTGTTGTTTTATAAATAATTGAAAATCAATTTTTTAGATAATTTAATGTTAACAAAATAAAAAAATATAGAAAATAATTGGTTTTAGATTTGGAATTAAGGTAGCATTTTAGCTACCTTTGCCCATATTAAACAATAATTTTTGAACCACAACTTGCACACGACATGAAAAATTTAGAATTTAGATTAAAAATTAAAAACGAATTTTACAATGACTGCACGAGAAGTGATCAAAATGTTAAAATTAAATGGTTGGTACGAAGTCCGCCAATCAGGAAGTCACAAGATTTTCAAACATCCCGACAATCCTAATAATGTTTCTGTACCAGTCCATAGCGGGAAAGACATTCCTAAGGGGACGTTGAATGGTATTTTAAAAACAGCTGGTATCAAAATATAAGAGATTCAAAATTTGACTTTTGAGTTGTTACTGATACACACTATCAATCCACATTGAATTATAATTGAAACAATTTTCCAAAATGTTGTTAATCAATATCATGCAGCCAAAAACTGCTTTAAATTGGTCGCACACCATTTTGGAACTTAATTATCTAAATAGTGATACTTCCATACAATGAAATTCAATATTATTCTCGAACCTGGCGACGGTGAAATGTGGGGGCGTATAGATGCACCTAACATCCTTCTTACAACCGTCGGCAATAACGCAATAGAGGTTACTCAAAATCTGAAAGATTTAATTCAAGACCACCTCGATAACGAAGGCAAAGAACAACAATTTTGGCAGAACGCCAAAATGGAAAACATTACTTTTGAGTATGTTTATGATTTAACAGCACTTTTTGACGTGCTTTCTGCCGTTAAAATCAACTCCCTTGCTGATTTGGCAGGTATTAATCAAAGTTTGATGCGTCAATATGCGTCAGGTGTGAAATATCCATCAGCACAACAAGCTCAAAAAATCCAAGCTGCGGTAAAGCAGTTGGGTCAAAAACTCCTTCAAGTTTCTATATAAATACCCCCTCGGACTTAAAAATAGATTGGCTCATGTCACAAGACAATAAAAATACACCCATCAAAGACCGCATCCAAAAGACGGCTTTGGATTTAGTGATGCATCCTGCCACGATTAAAGAAGCTATTTTTCAACATTCAGTCTTGTGTCAGACTTTTCTGCCATATCGCAATCCTGGCGACGATGTGCGGGTTTGGCAACAACAACAGGGTCATGTGAGTCTTGCTGTTCAAGCGAATGATGCTTTAAATCCTGAAACGGGGAAATTTGAGTTTGTTGGGTTGCCATATGGCACTAAAGCGCGCCTTATTTTGGCACATATTAACTCTCAAGCGATTAAAACGCAGGACAAGACGCTTCATATTGAGGATACGATGTCTGCTTTTATCAAATCTCTGGGGTTAAATACCGATGGTAGGACGATAAATGAAGTGAAAGAACAGTTGCGCCGATTGACGACTTCGCTCATCAGTCTGGGTTATTCTGATGGGGAACGTGGTATGCAAGTGAATTTGCAAATTGTTAAGGCTTTTGACTCTTGGTTTCCAAAAGATGATAATAAGCGGATTATTTGGAACTCAAATGTTCAATTAACGGATGATTATTTCAATAGTTTGTTGAATCATGCTATTCCGCTTGACGAAAGGGCGTTGGGCGCATTGTCTCATAATGCGATGGCACTCGATATTTATGCTTGGTTGGCTCAGCGTCTGCACCGCATCGACCGCGATAAACCGCAATTCGTCTCTTGGCAAAACCTCAAAGATCAATTTGGGAGTGGATATGGAGAGATGAAGAAATTCAAACAGGTTTTCCGAAAAACCCTCATTATGGTACGTTTGCAATACATTCAAGCCCGTTTTGAGGAAGATGCGAATAAGGGGCTTTATTTATACAACTCACCGACCCCCATTCCACAAAAAATCCATGCAATTCCTGATTTCAGCTTAAAACTTACGTGAAGTTTAGTACTGTTTTACCTTTTCATGCTTGTCGTTAATTAACTTATCGGTTTGCACCGCTATATATACGTGTAGTTTGGTACTTTTCATAAAGAAAGTGCGTGAAGTTTGGTACCATTTCTACAATATGGTGCTCATTTCAGCACGTAAGACGTTTATTCACGTTCAATTTGGTGCAAAAATTACAATAACAATAAGGGCGTAATAATAATAAAAGTTTTCCACGCTCAGTTTGGTACTAAAATAAGCCTTTTTCCACGCTCAGTTTGGTACTAAAAGTGCGTGAAGTTTGGTGCTTAAACCTATAATAGTATTCCTATAGTTTCTTTATTCCTATAACAACAAAATTGTTGTTTTCAATTTTGATAAATTCAAAAAAGAACTAAAAAAAAATCATTTTTAGACCTTACAACACTTGAAGCGGATTAAACCGTTAATTTATAGAAGTACGTGAAGTTTGGTACGCCTTTTATTGATACACTTTGGTACGCCGACCTTTTAGGGATTCAAATCCTGATTGACTAATTCCAAAATATATTTTTTTAGCGTTACGCCATCATCAAATACACGGCGTTTCATTTGTTTGTAAAGGTCAAGTGGCACATCAAGCGTTATGCGACGGCTTTCCAAAACGGGTTGCACTTCTTCAACAATCGTTTGTGGCACAACAGGCAACGAAATAGGTTCGACAACTTCTTCGGCATGAAGCAACTGGACCATGCGGTCGGTTGCCTCTACATTCGGCTCTTTTTTAGGTAGAGCGATTTTGGGTGCCAATCTTAATGTATCTTTTAAGCCCAATTTTTTATCTGACATGTTTTTCTAATTTTTTTATTAAAGTGCGTAATGGCATATTGTGCGCTCAATGAGCATGTAAAAGTATAAAAACTTTATGGCTGCAAAACATTTTGCAGTAAAAATGTTTTTACGCTTTTGTTATTATTCCTAAAATTTCGTTATAAAGCTCAATAAACTCACTTTTGGCTTTCTCATCCTTGAATTCATAAACACCCAAACCTTTAATGACGGCTTCTCGATAAGCGACTCTTGGACGCAACATACTGTTGAGTACAGGAATATCGGTGTCGTTCAGCACTTCTTTAAATTCTTTATTTAAGTTCAAGTTAGATTGAAACTGGTTTAGAATAAAATAAGCGGGAATCTCACCCGATTCTTTTTGTGCCCGTGCATCAGCCAACCGTTCTAAAAATTGTTCTGTCGCCCAAATGTCTAAACCACTTGGTAAAATAGGGACCAATACAATATCTGCCAACAAAATGATGCGACTGGTCACGCGATCAAGTGACGGAGTACCATCAATCAAAACAATTTCATAATCTGAATTAAGCTGTTTGATATTGCTCGATAACGTTTTTTCGGGCGTACCAAACGCGGGGACAGCGGGTAAATCTGAATCCCGCAGACTCGACCAACGCAGTGCACTTTGGTTGGTGTCGGCATCTGCAATGCAGACTTTATAACCTGACTGGGCAAAACACACCGCTAAATTTTGTGTGATGGTCGATTTGCCGACGCCCCCTTTGAGCGATGTAATTGAAATAATCATACGTTTCTAAGGTTTTACGGCGAAACATTTTGCAGTAAAAATGTTTTTACGTACATGCTGCAAAATGTTTTTCACGCCCTTTTTTATTTTTATTTGTTTTAAGCCGTATTTGTTCTATTTATCCTACCACGTAGCGTATATAATGTTTTGTGTTCTTAAATGATAAAAATTACGCCCTCATTGATGATAGGGTAGGGTAGAACGTGTCTTTTTAAATCAGTCATTTAAGAAATTATCATTTCTAAGGGACAAAGCTAAAGCAAAACATTTTTACTGCAAAGCATTTAGTCGTTTAAATGTTTTGCAGTAAAAATGTTTTTACGGTAAAACTGCAATATGCACATTTTTTTTGGGATAATGATAGTGCAGTGATAGGCGTAATATGCCTATCACCTACTTAATCACAGCCAGTTAAAGGGTGGGGATTTTAAAACATCTTCAAAAATGGCAAAGCGCAGAAGATTAGGAGCACCAGATTTAATAAATTTTAAAATGTTACTAAGCCTGTATGCTGACTCATTTTTAAGTCAAAATACTGAGGGGGTGATTTTATGCAATTTTTGAGACAAAATCTCAAAAAAGAAGTCAAAGGGCTTTTATACTCAATTAAAAATGGTTTGCCTTGTTTAGAACGTTTGATTTACACATTACCCTTGTTTTAGATTATCCATTTCCCGCTATCCATTATCCGTTAGTATACATGCTTTTAAAAGGGTTTTAAACAAAACTAAAGCGGCGAAATTTTAATAGGGTATTATATAGGCATCATTGAAACGGCTGTATGAGATTTGTTCTGAAAATCAAATATGAAATCAATAGCCACAAAAAGTCGTTGTGATGTTTGTATGATGAAAATGTTTTTTTTTCTTCAAATAAAACTTGTTTTCCATTTGTTTTATACCTTTGCCGCGAATTACAAAGTTTACTGACGCTTTTAGCCTAACACATGAATCATAAAATACCGACTCTTACTAACGATTATACTGTCATATCAAAGACAATTTTAGGTGAATCCGAATGTCCGTTTTCAACTCTCCAAAATTGCCTTTTCCATCAGAACTTTTGAAGGATAATAGTGCGTTTTGATCATCCACGTGTTGGATTTGGTCTGCAATGTGTCGTGTGATTTTTAATAATATTGTGTTATGTATGTAAATAATCAAGATAATGTGTAATTTTGCTACTCAATTTTGATACGCTAAACGAAACATTATTGTTCCTGTTTTTAATTTATTATCGGTTAAATAATAAATTAAACCCGTAAAAGTTATAAAAACATTACTTAGGTCATATCGAAATGCCTTTTTTATCAAAAAGGAGCAGGTGTTTGGGACACATGAACGGTGGAACCTTACCTGACATCCAACTAAAGAATTTTTCCAATCGCTTTCATACACTAACCCACCTCACAATTTGTTCAGTTTCTTAAAGAAAAAAGATAAGTCATTATTAAATTTCTCCAGTATTGGTGTCGATATGCATTCGCACTTGATTCCAGGGATTGACGATGGTGCAAAAACGGTTGAAGAATCGATAACATTGATTCGCGGGTTACAAGATTTGGGGTTTCAAAAAATAATTACCACCCCACACATATATAAGGAGCATTACCCCAATACAAAGGACGACATACTGAGGGGTCTCGCAGATTTGAAAATCGCCCTAAAAGAAGCGAACATGTCAATACCCATAGAAGCTTCGGCAGAATATTTTATGGATGATTATTACGAAACGCTGTTAGACAACAATGACATTCTGCCATTTATGGACAAGTATGTTTTGGTGGAAATGTCGTTTTTTGGCGCACCGCCCAAATTAGATGAATACCTTTTCAAAACGCAGATAAAAGGATACACGCCGATTCTGGCGCATCCCGAAAGATATCATTTTTATCACAACGACTTCGATCAGTTTTACGAATTAAAAGAGAAAGGCGTTTTATTGCAGCTCAACATCGCTTCCATTATGGGTTATTACGGCAAACCTATAAAACGCATCGCTCAAAGATTGTTAAAAGAAAAATTGATTGATGTGATTGGTACCGATATGCACCACGAAGGACATCTGTTATATCTTCAGTCCAATCTGAATCATCAAGAGTGTCAACTAATTTTATCCAATTATGAAACGCAAAATGCCAAAATTTTTGGTGTATAATAAAAGTCAACAGGCGGCAGGCGACAGTCAACAGGCGATAGGCGACAGTCAACAGGCGATAGGCGATAGGCGACAGGCGGCAGTTTTCTGTCGCCTGTCGCCTATCGCCTGCCGCCTATTGCCTGTCGCCTGCCGCCTGTCACCTGTCGCCTGCCGCCTGTCGCCTATCGCCTATCGCCTGTTGCCTGCCGCCTGCCGCCTGTTGCCTGCCGCCTATTTACTCTTTTCATTGACTTCGTGTTTATCGCACAAAGAACTGATTAACTTTAGAACAGGGGAGGAGCCAACACCCACTTTGGTCAATTTGTCAAAACAAAACATTCTGAACCAAGCGGATATCAAGTTGCAAGCCAATGATGTGTTAGCCATTATCATCTCTTCTCCCGATGGCGTGTTGGCAACGCCATATAATATTGTACCCGCTCAAATGAGCACGCAGGTGGTGACACCCCTTTCGCCAGCAACCTTTTTGATTAATAGTGAAGGTTATATTGATTTACCGACTATCGGTCATCTTAAAGTGGCAGGTTTGACCATAAAGGAAGTGAGAGAAGCGATACTGGTACCTGTGTCTAAAGAAATTATCAACCCCTCAGTAAATGTGCGGTTGATTAATTTCAAAATCTCGGTTATGGGTGAAGTTACAAGACCAGGGACGATTCAAATTGTGAACGAACGCATTACGATTTTAGAAGCCCTGTCTGAAGCCGGAGATTTTACACCGTACAGCAATCGCCGCCATGTGATGGTGATACGCGAAAAAAATGGTGTCCGTGAAATCGGAGAATTGGACTTAAAAGACACCAAGTTTTTTACATCGCCTTATTATTTTCTCCAACAAAATGATGTCATTTACATAGAACCCACAAAAGGTAAAATAGCGCAAATACAGCAACCCGTCAATACCTATTTGCAACCCATCGTTTCGGGGTTATCCATCATTGCGACATTAACGTCTTTGATTTATTTAATCAGTCGTTAATACCCCTAATTCCTAATTTCTAATTCCTAATTCATTCAAGTTGAATTCTCCTACTACTTTTACGACAACGAACATACAACAACAAGAAGAAGAAAAACCGATTGACATACGCCGCATCATTGGCTTAGTATTGCGGTATTGGTATTTGCTTGTTATTTTTCCTTTGCTTTCCGTTGGTTTGGCGGTGTTATACACCCGCTATTTGGTGTCTCAATATAAAATTACGTCCACCATCCTTATCAGAAAGGATGACAAACAAAAAAGCAGCCGGTCAACGGGTAATATTGATGCCTCGATGTTGTTTAGTGGCAATGCCTCAAATGTGGCGGATGAAATCGAAATATTGAAGTCTCGGACTTTGATGACGCAGGTGTTGAAAGAATTGAATGTCAATCCCATCATTACGGTCAAAGGCAGATTAAAAAGTGCAGAGTATTACAAAGCAGGTCCACTTGTCGTGGATTCTTTTTTTCTCAATTTACCGAAAGAAGAAAAAAGCCTGTCTTTTGAAATAAATGTACTCGATGATGCCAACTTCGAAATCATAAAAGAAACGACAAAAACAAAAGGTCAATTTGGCGTGCCTTTCAATGTTGATAAATCCTTTTTTATTTTAAAAAAGGTCGGCGACTTTACGTTTAATAATTATTCCATAGATTTTGAAGATCCCGAATCTCTTAGCGAACAATATTTAAAAAGGTTAAGTGTCACACCCGTCAAAGCGGCAGGGGGCGGTGTATCCAATGCAATAAGTTTGGCTTTTGAAGATGCGATTCCTGAACGCGGTACAGACATTTTAACCAAACTCGTAGATGTTTACAATCAATTTGGTGTAGAAGACAAAAACAGTGGCGATAAAGGTGCTTTGACATTTATTGATGGACGGATTCAATTATTGACGAATGAAGTCAACTCTGCGGAGAAAGATATTGAAAATTACAAACGATCACAAGGTATCACAGCAGATGCGACAACAGACTTAAATTATCTTTTTACTAAATTGGGCACTTCTGATGCCAAAGTGGTGGATTTAGAAATCAAAAAATCGGTGTTTAAATCTTTGCTCGAATCTTTGCAAAACCAAGAGACTCGGGGCGAGTACAGCGCGATGCCGATGAATCTGGTGGAAAACAACGGTGCTGTGACGCAGCAAATTGGAGAATATAATAAACTGATTTTTGAACGCGAACGCCTACTCAAATTTGCAAAAAAGGAAAATTCCAATGTGGTTGTTTTAGAAAGCCAAATCGTGCAAACCCGAAAAAATATTCAACAAAATATTGATGCCAACCTCAGAAACATCCAACAAGAAATCAATCTGTCTTTAGACAAGTTTAAATCTGAAAATTCATCTGTTACCCGTCAATTGCGTGAAACGCCTAAAAAGCAACGCGAACTGATTGAGATTACCCGCATTAAAAGCATCAAAGAAAGTATTTATTTGTTTTTGTTGCAAAAAAGAGAAGAGACATCGCTGTCTTTAGCGACAACGGTTGCCAATGCACGGATTTTAGATTCGGCTATCAGCACGGCAAACCCCATCAAACCCAATAAAAAGCAAATTGTGTTGGTGTCTTTGTTGGTCGGTATTATTATTCCGATTGCCATCATTTACATCCTTATTTTGCTCAACGATACCATCGAAAACGAAGACGATGTACGCGCACAAACCAATACGCCATTTTTGGGTTATGTGACGGAAGGAAGAGATAAAGATGCTAAAAAACAAATCGTCGTTGAAAAAGGCAGTCGGACTTCTACGGCTGAAACTTTTAGGTTGTTGCGGTCCAATTTGCAATTTATGTTGGCGACTTCTGAGAATAAAACAGTGTTGACCACTTCCTCAATGAGTGGCGAAGGCAAAAGTTTTGTCACTTTGAATCTTGGGGTGAGTATGGCACTCTCCAATAAAAAAACCATTATTTTGGGCTTTGACTTGCGGAAGCCCAAATTGACGCAATATTTGCAAAATACCAACGATAAAACAGACATAGAGGGATTGACAAACTATTTGGTCGGTGATGTGCCCGTTGAAAAAATTGTGCACCAATCCGCTGTTAATCCCCTGTTGTACTATATATCGAGTGGACCTGTGCCGCCCAATCCTGCCGAATTAATTATGCAGGAACGGACAGATAAATTATTTGAATACCTCAGAACTCAGTTTGATTTTATCATCATTGACACCCCGCCCGTCGGTATGGTCGTTGATGGTGTTTTATTGGCCAAATATGCTGCCACCACTTTGTTTGTCACGCGTTTTGGCGTAACCAAAAAAGGACAATTGCGCCTCATTGACAATATGCACAAAGAAGGAAAATTGCCGAATCCGAGTATTGTGCTCAATGCCGTTAAATCGGGTAGAGGCTATGGTTACGGCTACGGATATGGTTACGGGTATGGTTACGGATATAGTTATGGCGATGACAAACCTAAAAAATCTTTATGGAGACGGCTGTTCGGTATTTTTTCTAAAAAGAAATAGTAGGTAGGGACAGGAAACAGTCATTAGGCGACAGTTACCGTAAAGTGTTTAGAATCAATTTTTTAGGACAAAATAAAATTCTTGATTATTTAAGTCTGACTACTTAATATATTGACTACCAATGACATCTAACATCTTATAACCCCTCTTTTCAAGCGACCCGCCGATTTATTGACTTAAACGAAATAACCCACGAATTAACAGATGATACGCGGCAGATGACTATTGGGTTCAGGTATAGTAGACGGAAATTGAATAGGTTTTTGCTTTTTTTTGCAAAAAAAATAAAAAACCTATTCAATTTCCGTCTACTATACCTTGTCCGCAACTGTTTGGTTTCCAATTTTCTATAGTATTTATTCCATGGATTATTTCGTTTAAGTCAATAAAGTCGGAGTTAGTCATTTTCAGGATTCGTGCGGAACATCTGTTATAAACTGTATTATTTCGTTTAAGGCAATCAATCGGCGGTTACAATGCCTGTCCCGATTCCTTCGGGAATGTTAAATGTTGTTAGAACTTTAATTTTAAGCGACAATAGTGTTTTAAAGTTTCCCGAACGTAGCAGTAAACCAATGAACTCTTGAGATTATTTCAGCAAATGTTTTTTTTCAATTTCGACGCAACAGGTGTGACCAATACCAGCATAAAGGATTTGAATTGGTCAAAATTAGACAATTATTTCAGCCAATACGATGTTGATTTTTCAAATGAATCGGATAAGGAACGTTTACTAATGAATACGGATTTGATGACCACAGAAGGGCTTGTTACAGCAGCTGGTTTATTAGTATTCGGTATCAATCCTCAAAAATACCTGCACAATGCTTCTATTTCTTTTGCTCATTTTGCAGGCAATTCATTAAATGATGAATTATTAGATAAGCAGGTCATCGGAGGAACGCTTGATTACCAAATTGATACATGTTTGTCTATTATCAAAAACAATATCAGAGACCCCTCAGTAATAGAAGGTGGAAAAACTGTTTCAACGACGTTTTTATACCCTGATAAAGTTTTTCGGGAAATTATCGTCAATGCCTGTCTCCACCGCAATTATGCGATAACTGGCAGTCGGATTCGCGTCTTTTTTTCAATGATCGGTTAGAAATTAGAAGTCCTGGTAGACTACCCAATACCGTAACAATTGAAAAGATGAAAAGTGGTGTTTCCTATGCCACAAATCCTGTTTTACTCAAATTTATGGAAAATTTGCGCTATATTGATAAACTCGGTCGAGGTATCCCAATGGTCTATCAAACGGCAGTGAAAAACAATAAAGTGTTGATTTTAGAAGAGATAGGAGAGGAGTTCGTTTTGACTTTAATGCTCTAGATCTTAATGCTCATTTCGTCATTGCGAGATACTAAGTCATGCGTAAATACAACATGGTCAATTTAACACATAGGAACATAGGAGTTTTCACATAGCAAACATAGTTTTTTATAGCTTTTTCACTCAAAAACTATGTTTGCT
>JAYTUQ010000331.1:0-1283 GCA_043744455.1 Saprospiraceae bacterium
AGGGTCTTCTGTGAAAACAAAAAGTAATCTTTTTTTCATAAGGCAGTTTTGTTTGGTAGCTCAGTTCAATGAGACCCTATACATTCAGTCTAAGTTGACCAGATAAAATTAAATTGTAAAGATTCTTATCAAAAAATTTAGCAGAAAATTTCTTTGCATTTATTAAATAGCCCTGTCTTACCGAAAGGTGAGCTTGCGTTATAGGAGTAGCCATTTTTAAATTTTCGATCAACTACTTAAATACGCAAAGAAAAGCGCTTGAAAGTTAATTGATTAAATGTGGATTTGTAGTAGATTTAAATGTTGTGTGTGATGCTTGGGGATATTGCAAACTCCATAAATTTGTGCATTGAATGGACCTAGACCATCAAAAAATAAACGGGATAGCCTACGCCGTTGAGAGTAGGCAAAAGAAAATTACACCTCAATGAAAAAAAATCTGCTTACCTCCGTTATTTCAATGCTTATTACTTTTTCCGTTTTTTCGCAAAACTGCAATATGGCTTTGAAAAATGGGGCGAAACCGTCGTCCATCATGTCCATGTATAGTAACTCGTTTAATATCGATAAAAAATTTCTAAAAGCAAAAGAGGAACAAAAGAATGATCATCGTTTCAAACCCTTTCGGGGTTTTACACACTGGCACTAGCAAATGCTCGTGCGCAATCTCATTAAATTAAAGAGATTATGTCTTCCTTTTGTCCTCATCCTAAATCCTTTACTTGTGGAGAATGACTTAAACTGCCCGTCCTTCCTCTTTCGATTTCGTTTAACTTAATGATATTATGCTTTCGTGAGTGGAACGATATTTGTTTCCCAATCCTTTATTCTATTTTTACCTGTACCGTAAACCGTCCTGATGAAAAAAACTTTTTTTCTTTTTCTGTTTTTCATTGCCAATTCTTCCTTCTTTATTTCAAATGCTTTTGCCCGAGACGGGCATCCCGACACGGTGACCGTAGGAATATATGTTACGAGCATTCACGATATTGACTTTAAGGCAAAGGCCTACTCGGTTAACCTGTGGCTATGGTTGAAGTATAAGCGACCGGAGTTTGACTTTATTAGAAACCTGGAAGTGCCCATGGCAAAGACTTTCGAAAAATCGTATGCCACGCTCGATACATTGAAGGACGGCACGATTTATATTCTCATGAAATTGCAGTGCCTGATGAAAGGCACTTGGAAAATAAAAAACTTTCCATTTGACCGGCAGGAGCTGAAATTTGCAATTGAAAACTCGGTGTATGATTCTAAGTCCCTTGTTTTTGCAAGCGATACCA
>JAYTUQ010000332.1:0-4946 GCA_043744455.1 Saprospiraceae bacterium
GCCCAATCTCAATATCAATTATGCAGCAGCATTTGTGGTCAACGGAGGCGACAACAATGTGCAAATTGTAGATTTAGCAACCAACAAAGTCAAAGAGACGATTGGTCTGAATGGTGCGACTTTTCCGCATCACATCTACTTCAACAAAGCCAAAACGCTCATGGCGATTGCCATTATTTCACAAGATGTCAGTGGCGGTCATGGGGGGCATAGCAGTTCAAGTGCGAAAGGCTACAAAGTCATACTTTTAGAAACTCTAACGGGTAATCAACACATTATCTTAACGACCACTGCCCTACCCCACAATGCTATTTTTTCACCTGATGATTCTGAATTATGGATTGGTCAAGGTGCAGACTTAGGCGAAGTATTGGTGTACAGTACCAGCAATTTCACACTCAAAAAGACCATTAAAGTTGGCAAACAACCATCAGAAGTGACGTTTTCAGCCGACGGCAGCCTTGTTTTTGTGGCAAATACGGGCGATGCAACGGTCAGTGTCATTGACCCAACGGCTAAAACGGTCAAGACGACCATTCCTGTTGGCTTAGCACCAGTGGGCGCATGGGCAGCCTCGAATGGTAAAATGTATTGCGATAATGAGACCGATAAAACCATCTCTGAAATTGATGTGGCAACCCAAAAAGTGACTGAAACCATCAGTTTAGGGTTCAAACCAGGCTATGTTGCCTACAATTCACTCACAAAAGAGCTTTGGGTAAGCGATGCCACCAACGGCAAAGTGGTTTATTACCAAATCGTTACTGGCAAATGGGCAAAACAAGGAGACATCACTACAGGCACTGATGCACACGCCATCACGTTTACAAATGACTTTAAAACGGCTTATGTCACCAATCAAGGCGCGGGAACAGTGTCTGTGATTATGACATCTGACCACAAAGTAACTTCCGCAATTACTGTTGGCAGCAAACCAAACGGCATTGTTTTGAAACAATAATTTTATCAAAATTATATTACAAACATGATGCTTCATATCAAAAATATGGTTTGCCTACGTTGCAAAATGACCGTTGAAAATGAGTTGAAAAAACTCGGATTCGACCCCCTCAGTATTGAACTGGGCGAAGTCGTTTTTAAACAGGATTTATCGCAAAATGAGGTCGAATTATTGGAAAATGCCTTGAAAAAGTACAGTTTTGAAGTCATTACTGACAAACGCAGTCAAGTTATTGAACAAATAAAAACAGCCGCGATTGCTTATGTTTTTCAAGATGATGATACCGAACAGAAGCGTAATTTTTCAGATTTTTTAGAGAAAAAACTCTTGAAAGATTACACGTATTTGAGCAATTTATTCTCTGAAATGGTGGGTAGAACGATTGAAAAATACTTGATAAATCTTAAAATTGAGCGCGTCAAAGAATTGTTGGTCTATAATGAAATGACGCTTTCTGAAATCGCTTTTCTTATGGGCTACAGCAATGTCGCCTATTTATCCAATCAATTTAAGAAAATAACAGGCTTAACGCCGACTTATTTTAAGCAATTGAAGGACAAAAAGAGGCAAATGCTTGAAAAGGTGTAAATCTTATACATCGTTTCCAAAATAGTATAACGAGTGTAATTTACTGAGGGGGTAACTTTGTGGCATTATAAAAAAATATTCAGTTTTAAAAAGAAAAATTATGACACATCAATATCAATTATCAGGTTTAACGTGTGGTGGTTGTGCCGCTACTGTCAAAAAGGCATTGTCGCAAATCAGTGATATTCAATCAGTTGAGATTAATGAATCTTTTAACGAAGCAACGATTTCAATGACAAACCATGTGACTACCGAGACCTTAAAAGAGGTATTGAAAAGCCATCCGAAATATACAATTTCGGATAAAATGATTGCTAAAACCACCCCCTCAGTAAATACAGCTTTTGACGAACGGGGAAAGTCGTGGCTCGAAACATACAAACCGTTACTCTTGATTTTCGGCTACATAACGCTTGTTTCGTGCTTTGCGGGAAAAGATTGGATGACGATGATGCGCTATTTTATGGGCGGTTTTTTCCTTGTATTTTCTTTTTTCAAGATGCTGGATTTGCGTGGATTCGCAGATTCTTATCGCATGTATGACATTATTGCAAAGGCAATTCCGAGTTATGGTTTTATTTATCCTTTTATTGAATTGTGGTTGGGATTGGCTTTTTTGATTGATTTCCAACCGTTTTTCACCAATGTCGCTACACTCATTGTCATGGGTTCAAGTGCAATTGGTGTTATCCAAAGCGTTTTAGATAAACGTAAAATCAAATGCGTTTGCTTGGGTACTGTCTTCAATTTACCGATGTCAACGGTAACAATTGTTGAAGATTTGTTGATGGTGTCGATGTCGGCAGTTATGCTTTTGATGATGTAAAAAACTAATTTCAATATATTGAAAACCAATGTATTGTGAATTATTTCTTAAACCAGTTTTTTTTAAATTTTTCTAAAATTTCCTTTATTATGAAAGACATGAAAGCCTGTATTGACGCTTGTTTAGCGTGCATGGTTGAGTGCGAAAGTTGCGCAACACACTGTATTGGCATGACTGACAAAGCACATTTGAAGTGCATAGGTCTTTGTCGTGATTGTGCCGACATTTGCGCTTTGTGTGCGCGATTCTGCGCGCGCAATTCGCCAAATTGCGATGCAATTTGTAAATTGTGTACCGATGTTTGCAACGCTTGTGCTGCGGAATGTGAAAAACTTTCAGCGCACGATTGCTGCAAGAAATGTGCAGCGGCTTGCAAAAAATGCGCGGCAGCTTGTGCTGCGTAAATTTTTACAATCGAGTTACCAACTATTCGTTATTACTCGATTTAGAAATTTTTTACTAAATTATTGTCAGGTACTGTGGGGGTTGTTCCTTTCGGTATTTGGCATTTGAGACATAAAATTAAATTTATATATATTTTCAAAATTAAATTATTTTCAAAATGAAAAACGTAATCATTACCGCATTTGTCACATTCGGTTTTTTGGCTTGTGAAAACAATAAACAAGCTGAAACCGCTAAAACGCCTCCTACTGTCATTAACGACACCAAAACGGAAGTGAAAACCGATACAATCATGCACGTTCATACCTACGCTTGTCCGATGCACCCCGAAGTGACGAGTCAAAAGGAAGGTGATAAATGTCCAAAATGTGGTATGAACCTCGTGCATAAAGAGTAGATAAAAAATTTTAAAAGTATACCCCTCAGTATTTTATTAAAATTATTATTTCAAAAAATATTAAAATTATTTAAAATGAAAAAATTATTGGTAGTCAATCTATTATGTGTCTTAGCTTTTTCTTTAAAAGCTCAAGAACCCGCTCAAAAAACGTTGCCCAAAAGCCCTGAAGCGGCTTTTACGCAGCAATTTGGTGGCAGTGAAATTCAAGTCTCATACGCACGTCCTTTGGCACGGGGTCGTAAGATTTTCGGCGGTATCGTACCCTTTGACAGCCTTTGGCGTACAGGTGCCAATGACTGCACAACGATTAAATTTAAGGAAGACGTTGTCATCGGCGGCAAAAGTTTACCCGCAGGTAAATACGCGCTTTTCTCTATTCCGGGTGCCACTGAATGGACGATAATCCTTAATTCTGAAACATCTATGCACGGCACAAATGGGTATAATGCGCAAAAAGATGTCCATCGTTTCAAGGTAAAATCGGAGAAAACAGAGCGTTTTTATGAAACTTTTACCATCGAAATCAACGATATTGATGTGCAAGGCAACGCTTTTTTGAATATGATGTGGGAAAATACGATGGTCAAAATTCCTTTGACAAATTCAGTTGCCGATGCCGCACCTAAAGCTATTGTAGCGACTGATGTAAAACCTAAAATGGACGAACATGCAGGGCACGATATGTCAAAAATGAAAAATACTGTTGACGCAGGAAATCCCGAAAAAAGCGGGAAGGGGGTCGTTCAAACGGATATTAAAGCACAATTTGCCTCGGTTTTAACTGCATATTATGGTATAAAAGATGCGTTAGTGGCTGATAATGCTAAAGTTGCAGCAGAAAATGGCAAAGCCATGAAAATGGCTTTGCGCAAAATGGATACTAAAAACTGGACGGCAAAAGAACGCAATGCTTATGACGAAGTGGCTAAAAAATTGGATACAGACGCTGAACACATCGGCGACAATGCCGACAAAATTGACCATCAACGTGAGCATTTTATCACGCTTTCAAACAATCTTTCCACGGTTACTAAAGCATTAAAAATCAATAGCGAACCTGCTTATTTACAGTTTTGCCCTATGGCGAACGGCGGCAAAGGAGCTTATTGGTTGAGTAAAGAAAATAAGGTTAAAAACCCTTATTACGGTAAGTCAATGTTGACTTGTGGCAGTGTAAAGGAGACTTTATAAGACATACAAAGATTAGAAATTATTGCTTAGTGTATAAAAGTTGTTGCTGTTAGAAGGTCTGTTAGGACGGCTATCTTTGTTCTATAAACGGTAGCAGTTCTAACAGACTTTTCTGACCGCAACAACTTTCGTACAGTAAGAATTAGTTTTCAATAAATGGATTTATTAAACTTAGAAACAGCACTAAACGCAACCTAACTATTTATTAATCAATTATTTATTCAATTTTTTAAAATTATTAAAATGAAAAAATTATCATTAATTACCCTGTTTGTTGCGCTATTCGTTGGACAAAATCTATTGGCACAAGCCGTCAATTCCAAAGGGCGTGTCATTGATGCAAAAGGTAATGTGTACGTTGACGGCACTAAATTGGGTTCTATCACAATGGACAGTGTTGTAAAAAATGCCAATGGCAAACCTATGGCTTTTCTAAAGCCAGGTGGTGTTTTGGTGAATTCCAAAGGAAAAACGCTCGGCAGAATGGGAAAAGACGGCAAAACCTATTACAATGCTAAAGGGCAAGCTGTTTTGTTTTTTAAAGACAATACAGATAGTGAAACGTGCAATATCGA